>NZ_JASVVV010000003.1:300000-491115 GCF_030287405.1 Halalkalicoccus sp. NIPERK01
GCGCTGGCTGGGATTTGAACCCAGGTTGTGACCATGGCAAGGTCACGTGATACCACTACACTACCAGCGCCCGGTTGCACTTTCGGGTATTCCGGTGACGAGTATAAGGCTTCCGAATCGGGGGCGGACGCCGCCGTCCCGAACCCTCCGGGATCGGCCGTCCTGAGCGTGTGAAACCCACACGTTCGGCGAGAAAACGCTACCCTTTTAGGTCCTGATCCGATACCTTCGCCACAGTCTAGTGCCACGGCGAGAAAGTAGCTGGCATGACCGTCAGCATACTCGTTCCGTCGTCGCTGGTCCGGGAGGCCGAGGACAAACGCGAGGCGACTCGCAAACTCGGCTACGTCGCCCGCGCGGCGACCGTCTTCCGGGCCGACCGCCTGATCGTCTTCCCCGATTCGGATGGGGAACGCAGGTGGGGCGGCGGGTTCGTCGAAACCGTACTCGCGTACGCCGCAACGCCCCCGTACCTCCGAAAGGAGGTGTGGGATACGCGGGACGAACTGGAGTATGCGGGCGTCCTGCCCCCGCTTCTCGCCGTGTCACGGACCGGCTCCGGATCGAACGGTTCGGGGTCGTTAAGACAGGGACTCGTGACCGAGGTCGGATCTGAAGGGCGCGTACGGGTCAATTGCGGACTGCAACACCCACTCTCCCTCATTACGCCTCCCGGGATGGAGGTCGAGGAGGGGGAACGCGTGACCGTCAGGATATCTTCGCGACGACCGGTCCGTGCGAAACTCGTCGAGGAGCCGTCGGGGCTCGAAGTCGAGCGGACGGACCTCTCGGTGGCGCTCGGCCGCCCCGACGCGGGCGTCCGGATCGCGACTTCTCGCTTCGGCGAGGAGCTCACGATCGGGCGCCTCTCGGGGCTCTCAGCGCGCGTCCAGCGCGACGGAACCACCGTCGCCTTCGGCGCGCCGGGCCGCGGGCTGCCGGCGATACTAGACGTGGAGGCCGAACGTGTTGCCGCCGGTCGGTCGGCGGACGCCGTCGAACCCGAATCGGGCGAACCCGAACGGTTCGACCTTTGGCTCAACACGATCCCACACCAGGGCAGCGAGACGGTGCGAACGGAGGAGGCGATGTTCGCGTCGCTCGCGTGCCTGACACTCACGGAGTGAGACAATGCCACAACCAAGCAGACCACGCAAAGGCTCGTTAGGGTTCGGCCCACGGACGCGCGCCGCCAGTGAGGTGCCGCGCTTCAACTCGTGGCCGGACGACGACGGACAGCCAGCGCTGCAGGGATTCGCCGGTTACAAGGCCGGCATGAGCCACGTGGTGATGGTCAACGACGAGGCCAACTCGCCCATCGAAGGCACCGAACAGACGGTGCCCGTCACCATCGTGGAGACCCCGCCCATGCGGGCGGTCGCTCTGCGCGCGTACGAACAGACCGCTTACGGACTCCAGCCCCGCGGCGAGGTCTGGGCCGAGGAGTTCGACGACGAACTCCACCGCGCCCTCGACCTCCCCGAGGAGTTCGACGAGGCGGCCCGCGACGACCTCGAGGCGGCGCTCGACGAGGGACGGGTCGACGACCTCCGGGTCATCACCCACACCTCGCCCGCGTCGGTTCGGGGCGTCCCGAAGAAGAAGCCCGACATCATGGAGACCCGCGTCGGCGGGGGCTCGCTCGAAGAGCGCGCCGAGTTCGCGCTCGACCTGCTCGACGAGGGCGGCGAACACGACGCGACCGATGTGTTCCGCGCCGGCGAGTACCTCGACGCCAGCGGCGTCACCACGGGCAAGGGCACCCAGGGCCCGGTCAAGCGCTGGGGCGTCCAGAAGCGAAAGGGCAAACACGCCCGCCAGGGGTGGCGCCGACGCATCGGCAACCTCGGCCCGTGGAATCCCTCGCGGGTTCGCTCGACGGTCCCCCAG
This sequence comes from Halalkalicoccus sp. NIPERK01, assembly GCF_030287405.1. NCBI lineage: Archaea > Methanobacteriati > Methanobacteriota > Halobacteria > Halobacteriales > Halalkalicoccaceae > Halalkalicoccus > Halalkalicoccus sp. NIPERK01. Next base: position 301,891 of record NZ_JASVVV010000003.1, read on the forward strand.
CAGGGCCAGACCGGCTACCACCAGCGCACCGAACTCAACAAGCGCCTGATCGCGCTCGGGGAGGAAGACGACGTCAACCCCGACGGCGGTCTCGTCAACTACGGCGAGGTATCGGGCCCCTACGCGCTGATCAAGGGGTCGCTGCCGGGCCCAGACAAGCGACTGATCCGGTTCCGCCCCGCGATCCGGCCGAACGACCGACCGCGACTGGACCCCGAGGTCCGGTACGTGTCCACCGCATCGAACCAGGGATAACATGAGCACGAAAACCATCGATCTGGACGGCAACGAGGCGGGCGAGATCGACCTGCCGGAGGTCTTCGAGACGACCTACCGGCCGGACCTGATCAAGCGCGCCGTGCTCGCCGCCCAGGCAAACAGACAGCAGGACTACGGCGCGGACCCCTTCTCGGGCAAGCGCACCTCGGCCGAGTCGCTGGGGACGGGTCGCGGAATGGCGCGCGTCCCCCGCTCGAACGGGCAGGGCAAACGCGTGCCACAGGCCGTCGGCGGCCGCCGGGCACACCCACCGAAGGCCGAGAAGGACCGCTCGCAGGACATCAACACGAAGGAGCGAAAGCTCGCGACCCGAAGCGCGATCGCCGCGACCACGGACGCGGAACTCGTCGCCGAGCGGGGCCACCGCTTCGACGAGGACGTCTCGCTGCCGCTGGTCGTCTCAGACGAGTTCGAGGAGCTGATCAAGACCAAGGAGGTCCTCGCGTTCCTCGAGAGCGTCGGCCTCGCCGACGACGTCGCGCGCGCGGACGAGGGCCGGAAGGTCCGCGCGGGTCGCGGGAAGACCCGCGGTCGCAAGTACAAGGAACCGAAGTCGATCCTCTTCGTCACCTCCAGCGAGGCCGGCCCGTCGAAGGCCGCCCGCAACCTCGCGGGCGTCGACGTCGCGACCGCGCGCGAGGTCAGCGCCGAGGACCTCGCGCCGGGCACCCACCCGGGTCGACTGACGGTCTGGACCGAGAGCGCGATCGAGGAGGTGGCCGACCGATGACGATCCGCCACCCCCTCATCACCGAGAAGGCGATGAACGACATGGACTTCGAGAACAAACTCCAGTTCATCGTCGACCTCGACGCCACCAAGCCGCAGATCCGCGAGGCGATCGCAGACCAGTACGACGTCGAGATCACCAAGGTAAACACACAGGTGACCATGAACGGAACCAAGAAGGCGACCGTGCGACTGTCAGAGGACGACGACGCACAGGAAGTCGCCTCCCGAATCGGGGTGTTCTAGATGGGGCGACGAATCAGGGGCCAGCGGCGTGGCCGCGGCGGATCGGTGTTCCGCGCCCCCTCGCACCGCTACAAGGCGGACCTCTCGCACCGGCGCGCGGAGGACGGCGACCTGCTCACCGGCACGGTCGTCGGGATCGAACACGACCCCGCACGCAGCGCCCCCGTCGCGGACGTGGAGTTCGACGACGGCGACCGGCGTCTCGTCCTCGTCCCCGAGGGCGTCGGCACCGGCGAGGAGATCCAGGTCGGGATCAGCGCGGAGATCAAGCCCGGCAACACGCTGCCGCTCGCGGAGATCCCCGAGGGCGTCCCGGTCTGTAACGTCGAGTCGAAACCCGGCGACGGCGGCCGGTTCGCGCGGGCCAGCGGCGTCAACGCGACGCTGATCACCCACGACCGAAACGCCGCGGTCGTCCAGCTTCCCAGCGGGGAAGTCAAGCGGCTCTCGCCCGACTGCAGAGCGACGATCGGCGTGGTCGCCGGCGGCGGCCGCACCGAGAAGCCGATGGTCAAGGCCGGAAACAAGTACCACAAGATGAAAGCCCGGGGCACGAAGTGGCCCCGCGTGCGCGGCGTGGCGATGAACGCCGTCGACCACCCGTTCGGTGGCGGCGGCCGCCAGCACCCCGGTCGCCCCAAGAGCGTCTCGTCGGACGCACCGCCGGGACGGAAGGTCGGCGACATCTCCTCGCGACGCACGGGGAGAGGTGGTAACAGATGAGTTCATCCGATTACAGAACCGGCCAGGAGGGCGAGTTCACCTTCCGTGGCCACACGATCGACGAGTTGCAGGAGATGGAGCTAGAGGAAGTCGCGGAACTGCTGCCCGCCCGCCAGCGGCGGAGCATCGAACGCGGCCTGTCGGTCGAGAAGCAGAAACTGCTCGAGAAGGCCGAGGGGCGTGACCCCGAGGAGAGCGCGAACAACCCGATCCGCACGCACCTGCGCGACATGCCGATCGTGCCGGCGTTCGTCGGGAAGACGTTCGCCGTCTACAACGGCCAGGAGTTCGAGCGCGTCGAGGTCCGCCCCGAGATGCTCGGGCACTACCTCGGCGAGTTCCAGCTCACGCGCCAGTCGGTCGAGCACGGCCAGGCCGGGATCGGCGCGACCCGCTCCTCGAAGTTCGTGCCACTGAAATGAGGTAAAAAGGATGGGAATCAGCTACAGCGTGGACGCGGACCCGGAGACGACGGCGAAAGCCATGCTCCGAGAGCGTCCCATGAGCCACAAGCACAGCAAGGAGGTCGCCCGCGAGATCAAGGGCAAGACCGCGGGCGAGGCCATCGCATACCTCGAATCGGTCGTCGCCGAGGAGCGGTCGGTCCCCTTCAAATCGCACAACTCCGGCGTCGGCCACCGAAACGACATCGACGGCTGGGACGCCGGCCGCTACCCGAAGAAGGTCTCGGAGGCGTTCCTCGACCTGCTCGGGAACGCCGTCGGGAACGCCGACCACCAGGGCTTCGACGGCGAGTCGATGCGGATCATGCACGTCGCCGCCCACAAGGTCGGCGAGTCGCCCGGGAGGAAGCCACGGGCGATGGGGCGGGCGACGGCGTGGAACACCCCGCAGGTCGACGTCGAACTGATCCTCGAAGATGAGGAGGAGGACAACTGATGGCAGACGAACACGAGTTCATCCAGAACGGGATGCAGCGCTCCCAGATCGACGAGTTCTTCGCGACGGAGCTCGAGCGCGCCGGCTACGGCGGCATGGACGTCGCGAAGACGCCGATGGGGACCCAGATCGTCCTCAAGGCCGAGAAACCCGGCATGGTGATCGGGAAGGGCGGGAAGAACATCCGCAAGGTGACCCGCCAGCTCGAGGAGCGCTTCGACCTCGACGACCCGCAGATCGACGTCCAGGAGGTCGACGAGCCCGACCTGAACGCCCAGATCGTCGCCGACCGGCTCGCGAACGCCCTCGAACGAGGGTGGTACTTCCGGAAGGCCGGTCACACCACGATCGACCGGATCATGGACGCCGGGGCGCTCGGCGCGGAGATCGTCCTCTCGGGGAAGGTCACGGGCGCGCGCTCGCGCGTCGAGAAGTTCAACCGCGGCTACGTCAAGCACAACGGCGAACCCGCCGAGGAGATCGTCGACCGCGGGCTCGGAACGGCCGTGATGAAGCTCGGCACGATCGGCGTCAACGTCAAGATCATCCCGCCGGGCGCACAGCTGCCCGACGACTTCCGGATCCACGACGACGCCGAGGTCGAGGACCTGATCGCCGACACCGCGGAGACCGACGAGGGCGTCGACGACCTCCTCGAAACCGTCGACGAAGAGGTCGACGAGGAGGCCGTCGAGGCGCGCGGCGTCGCCGACGAGACCGACGCCGCCGAACCCGGCGCGGTGACCGAGACCGACGGCACCGTCGAGGAGGAGGGCGTCGACGAGGAGTTCGTCGACGAAACGGGCGCGCTCGACGATGACGTCGTCGAGGAAGTCGAGGAGGAGGTCGACGAGGAAGACCTCGAACTCGAGGAGGACATCGAGGCCGAGGCGGCCGAACTGGTCGCCGAGATGGAAGCCGAAGAGAGCGGCGAGGAGGGCGATAACTGATGGCGATCCTCCACGCAGCGGAGATCCGCGACATGACGCCCGCCGAGCGCGAGGCCGAAGTCGAGGAACTCCGGACGGAGTTGTTGAACATGAAGGCCGTCCAGGCCGCGGGCGGTGCGCCGGAGAACCCCGGTCGAATCGGGGAGCTGAAACGCACCATCGCCCGCGTGAAGACGATCCAGGGCGAGGAAGGCGACGATGCCGGACGAGCGGCGCAGCCGCGAGACGCGGATTCCGACGAGGCGGACGCCTCCGAGAGCGAAGAGTAACGAACCATGGCACTCACACCCGAGACGATCGCGCGACACGAACTCAACGGCCTGTGCGTACGGGTCGTTTCCGCCGACAGCCCCGACTACGTCGGGATCGGCGGGCGTGTCGTAAGCGAGAGCGAGAAGACGCTCTCGATCCGCGACGGCCGGGACAAGCGAGTGCCGAAATCGGGCACCACGTTCGAGTTCCGACTCGACGCCACAGATGAAGCCGCGGGTCCCCGAAAGGGGGCCGGGACCGCCGGGGAACACGACCGCGACCCGGCGGCCTACGTTACGGTGGATGGCGACAGACTGCTCTCACGACCCGCCCGACGCACCGAAACCACAGGTGATTCACCATGGCGATAGGATTAGACGTAGAAACACCACCAGAACCGGACGATCCGGACTATGATTACGAGAAGTGTCCGTTCTACGGCGAACTCTCCGTTCGAGGCCAGATCCTCGAGGGAGTCGTCGCGAGCGCGGACATGGACAAGACCGTGATTGTCGAGCGAGAGTACGACGTCTTCGTGCCGAAGTACGATCGGTACATGAAGCGAAGATCGCGCGTCCCGGCCCACGTGCCGGGCGTGCTCGATCACGTCTCGGTCGGCGACCGCGTGAAGATAGCAGAGACACGCCCCCTCTCGAAGACGAAGAGCCACGTCGTCGTCGAGGTCACGGAGGCCGAACTCGAACTCGGCCCCGTCGACCCGACGGAGGCGGCCGACGAGGCCGAAGGCGACGAGGAGGAGAGCGAGGGCGACGTAACCGAAGGCGCAGAGCCACAAGCGGGTGAGCAGTGATGGAGGCGCTGAAGGCCGACGTCACGAAGGGCCTCTCGAAGGGCGCACTCATCAACTGTGCGGACAACAGCGGCGCCCGCGAACTGAAGCTGATCAGCGTCTCGGGCTACTCGGGCGTGAAGAACCGCCAGCCCCAGGCCGGCGTCGGTGACAAGATCACCGTCTCGGTCACGAAGGGGACCCCCGAGATGCGCCGCCAGATCCTCGAGGCGGTCGTCATCCGCCAGCGGAAATCGATCCGCCGGCCCGACGGCACGCGCGTCAAGTTCGAGGACAACGCGGCGGTCATCATCGACGACGCGGAGGACCCCCGCGGGACGGAGATCAAGGGCCCGATCGCGCGCGAGGTGGCCGAACGCTTCGGGAGCGTCGCCAGCACGGCGACGATGATCGTCTAGAGCATCGAACCATGAGCAAGCAACCACGCAAACAGCGAAACGACGCACAGAACGCGCCGCTGCACGAGCGCCACAAGCAGGTCCACGCGACGCTCGACGCGGACCTCCGCGAGGACCACGGCACCCGCCGTGCCCGCGTCAACGTCGGCGACACCGTCGAGGTCATGCGCGGCGACTTCGCCGGCGAGACCGGCGAGGTAGTCGCGGTCGACCTCAAACGCGGCGTCGTCCACGTCGAGGACGCCGTCATCGAGAAGGCCGACGGCGAGGAGGTTCCCCGCCCGCTCGAGGCGAGCAACCTCCGGATCACGGCGTTGAACCTCGAGGACGAGGTTCGAGAGGCGCGACTCTCGGGTGATCGCGAATGAGCAGACACCAGAAACGACTCTCGGTACCGGACTCGTGGCCGGTCGAGCGCAAGACCGCCAAGTACACCGTGAAGGCCCGCGCGGGCCCCCACGGCGAGGCGGGCGTGCCGCTCCTGATCGTGCTACGGGACGTACTGGGGTACGTCGACTCGACGAAGGAAGCGAAGTACGCCACGAACGAGGGCAACGTCCTCGTCAACGGCGAACCGGTGGGCGACGTCCGTCGACCCATCGGGATGTTCGACATCCTCGGGTTCGAGGAGCGCGAGGAGTTCTACCGCGTGTTCCCCGACGAGGGCGGTCGGCTCGCGCTGACGCCGATCGACGAGGCGGACGCCGACGGCAAACTCGGCAAGATCGCCGACAAGCGGCAGGTGCCCGGCGGGGAGACCCAACTCCAACTGCACGACGGGCGCAACCTGCGCGTCGACGACGGCGCGGAGTACTCGCCGGGCGACTCGATCGTCATCGACTGGGACGGCGAGATCCTCGCGCACTTCGTCTACGAGGAGGGCGCGCTGGTCACCGCGGTGCAGGGCCAGCACGCCGGCGAGGTCGGCGAGATCGAGGAGATCACCGTGATCGAATCGAGCGCGCCCAACACCGTCAGCGTCGACACCGACGACGGCTCGTTCGAGACGATCGACGAGTACGTCGTCGTGATCGACGAGAACTTCGTCGGCGGGGACGCGGGAACCGCGTCCGAAGAAGCGAGCGGCGACAGCCGCGAGGACGAGGGAGGTGCTGAGGAATGAGCGAGAGCCAGCACGAGGCCGAAGGCGAGTTCCACGAGATGCGCGAACCCGTCGTCGAGAAGGTCGTCGTCCACATGGGCGTCGGCACCGGCGGGCGCGAACTCGCGAACGCCGAGGAGATCCTCGAGGAGATCACGGGCCAGCAGAGCGTCCGCACGCAGGCCAAACGGACCAAGCCGGAGTTCGGCATCCGACAGGGCGACCCGATCGGCGCGAAGGTCACCCTGCGGGACGAGGCGGCCCGCGAGTTCCTCGAGACGGCGCTCGACATCGCCGAGATCTCGGGGAGCCAGTTCGACCAGACCGGCAACGTGAGCTTCGGGGTCGAGGAACACACCGAGTTCCCCGGCCAGGAGTACGACCCGAACGTCGGAATCTTCGGGCTGGACGTGACGGTCAACCTCGTGCGCCCGGGCTACCGGGTGAAAAAGCGCGACATCGCGTCGCGGCAGATCCCGTCGAGCCACCGACTCGACGCGGCGGCGGCGATCGCCTACCTGAACGCGGCGTTCGACGCCGGAATCGGACGGGAGGAGACGGATGAGTGAATCAGAGACACAGGAGACGGGCGAGCACGCCACGAAGCGCACCGGTCAGATCGAACAGTGCCAGCGCTGTGGCCGCAAACAGGGTCTCGTCGGGAAGTACGACATCTGGCTGTGCCGACAGTGCTTCCGCGAGATCGCCCGCAAGATGGGGTTCAAGAAGTACAAATGACGACGAGTGATCCGTTCAGTAACGCGCTCTCGGGGATCGACAACGCCGAGAGCGTCGGACACCTGACACACACGATACAGCCCGCTTCGAACCAGATCGGCTCGGTGCTCGAGGTCTTCTACGACCGCGGGTACATCGACGGCTTCGAGTTCGTCGAGGACGGCCGAGCGGGACGGTTCGAGGTCGAACTGAAGGGCGCGATCAACGAGTGTGGCCCGGTCAAGCCCCGCTACTCGGCGGGCGCGGACGAGTTCGAGAAGTGGGAGAAGCGATACCTCCCCGCCCGCGACTACGGGACGCTCGTCGTCACGACCAGCCACGGCATCATGAGCCACTACGAGGCCCGCGAACGGGGCATCGGTGGCCAGGTGATCGCGTACGTCTATTAGATCATGCCACGAACAGAAATCACGCTACCGGACGAGGTCGACTGCGAGATCGACCACCTCGACGTGACGATCTCGGGGCCCGACGGCGAGGTCACTCGCCGGCTGTGGTACCCCGACGTGACGGTCTCGACCGAGACGGTCACCGACGAGGTCGAGACCGACGACGGCGAGACCGAACAGCGCGAGGTCGAGGCGGTCGTCATCGAGAGCGAGACGGACAACGCGAAGACCAACGCCACCATCGGGACGTTCGAGAGCCACGTGCGCAACATGGTTCGGGGCGTCACCGACGGCTGGGAGTACCGCATGGAGGTGCTGTACTCTCACTTCCCGATGCAGGTGAACGTCGAGGGCGAGGAGGTCGTCATCGAGAACTTCCTCGGCGAGCGCGCCCCGCGCCGGACGACCGTCCACGGCGACACGCGGGTCGAGGTCGACGGCGAGGAGGTCGTCCTCTCGGGACCGAACAAGGAGGACGTCGGCCAGACCGCCGCCGACATCGAACAGCTCACCCGCGTCAGCGGCAAGGACACGCGGGTGTTCCAGGACGGCGTGTACATCACCGAGAAACCCAAAGGAGGCGTCTAGATGGCCGACAACGAGGAGACCGAAGCGGAGGTCGAGGACGTCGACGAGGCGACCCCCTCGGAGGACGAGGAGGTCGCCCCCGACGAGCGAGTCGAACTGACCGACATCAGCGGCGTCGGCGAGACGAAAGCCGACGCGCTTCGCGAGGCCGGCTTCGAGTCCGTCGAGGACGTCAAGGCCGCGAGCCAGGACGACCTGGCGGACGTCGAGGGCATCGGCAACGCGCTCGCCGCGCGGATCAAGGCCGACGTCGGCGGCCTCGAGGTCGCCGAGGAGACCGAAGCGGAGGTCGAAGACGAGGAGCCGGAGGCCGACGCGGAGGCCGAGGACGTCGAGACCGAACTCCGTCCGCGCGGGCTGACCGAGAAGACGCCCGAACTCGACGACGAGCGCGCGCGCCTGCTGGGCGAGCGCGCCCGGACCGGGAAGCCGGCGTTCAAGCGCCAGGACTACCACAAGAAGAAGCGCACGCCCGAGTCGTGGCGCCGGCCACGCGGCGGCCTCTCGAAACAGCGACGGCGCTTCAAGAGCCGAGGGCCGGTCGTCGAGGCCGGCTACCGCACGCCCACCGAGGTGCGCGGCCTGCACCCCAGCGGCTTCGAGGAGGTCTACGTCGAGAACACGGACGACCTCGAGGGCGTCGACGGCGACACCCAGGCGGTGCGGATCGGCTCGTCGGTCGGCGGGCGCAAGCGAGAGCGAATCGAGGAGGAAGCCGAGAGCGCGGGCATCCGCGTTCTCAACCCCACCTACGTCGAAGTCGAGGTAGACAATGAGTGATCTCAAAGCACAGAAACGGCTGGCGGCCGACGTGCTGGACGTCGGGAAGAACCGCGTCTGGTTCGACCCGGAGGCCCAGGGCGAGATCGCCGACGCGATCACCCGAGAGGAGATCCGCGATCTCGTCGACCAGGGGATCATCCAGTCGAAGGAGGCCCGGGGCAACTCCCGCGGTCGCGCGCGCGACCGCCAGAAGAAGCGCGCCTACGGCCACCGCAAGGGCGCGGGCAAGCGCAAAGGGAAGGCCGGCGCGCGACAGGACGAGAAGGACGAATGGAAGAACCAGATCAGAGCACAGCGCCGGAAGCTCCGCGAACTCCGCGACGAGGGCGAGCTCGATTCGACCCAGTACCGCGAGCTCTACAACAAGGCCCGCGGCGGGGAGTTCCGCAGCGTCCGGTACATGACCAACTACATCGACAACCAGTACGGTGACGACTAATGGCAACAGGACCACGCTACAAGGTGCCGATGCGGCGTCGGCGCGAAGTTCGGACGGACTACCACCAGAGGTTGCGCCTGTTGAAATCCGACAAGCCGCGGCTTGTCGCTCGACCGAGCAACAAGCACATCAGGGCGCAGCTGACCACGACCGGTCCCGAGGGTGACGAGACCCTCGCGAGCGCGCATTCGAGCGACCTCGCAGAGTACGGCTGGGAGGCCCCGACGGGGAACCTGCCGGCGGCGTACCTCACCGGGTTGCTCGCGGGCAAGCGCGCCGTCGAGGCGGGCCTCTCGGAGGCCGTCCTCGACATCGGTCTGCACACGGCGACGCCGGGCAACAAGGTGTTCGCCGTCCAGGAGGGCGCGATCGACGCGGGCCTCGACATCCCGCACAACGACAGCGTCCTCGCGGACTGGTCGCGCACGCGCGGCGAGCACATCGCCGAGTACGCAGAGAGTCTCGACGAGCCGCTCTACAGCGGCGAGTTCGACGCAACGACGCTTCCCGAGCACTTCGATTCGGTTCGGGAGACCATCATGGAGGACTAACAATGGCACAAAACGACGGATGGGAGCCCATCACCCGGCTCGGCCGGCTCGTCCGCGACGGCGAGATCGAGACGATGGACGAGGCGCTCAACTCGGGGCTGCCGCTGAAGGAGGTCGAGGTCGTAGACCAGCTCCTTCCGGGCCTCGAGGACGACGTACTCGACATCAACATGGTCCAGCGGATGACCGACTCCGGTCGGCGCGTGAAGTTCCGCTGTGTGGTCGCCGTGGGCAACCGCGACGGCTACGTCGGCTACGCTGAGGGCCGCGACGACCAGGTCGGCGGCGCCATCCAGAAGGCGATCGGCATCGCGAAACTGAACATCATCGACGTTTCCCGTGGGTGTGGCTCGTGGGAGTGTGGCTGCGGTCGCCCCCACACGGTCTCGCTGCGGACGACCGGCAAGGCCGGCAGCGTCGAGGTCGAACTGCTGCCCGCGCCGCGCGGGCTGGGGCTCGCGGGCGGGGACACCGTTCGCAGCGTCCTCGAACTCGCCGGCATCGAGGACATCTGGACGCGCAGTTCGGGCCAGACTAGAACGACCGTGAACTTCGCGAAGGCGACGTTCAACGCGCTTCGCAACACCGCGGAGGCGCGCGTTCCCGAACACGCCGCCGCACAGCGCGAGGTGATCGAGTGATGCAGGCGGTCGTCCAACTCCGGGGCGAGGTCAACATGGACTACGAGGTCGAGGACACCCTCTCGATGCTCAACCTGCACCGCGTCAACCACTGCGCGCTCGTCCCCGAACACGAGACGTTCCGCGGGATGATCACGAAGGTCAACGACTACGTCGCCCACGGCGAGCCGAGTCGGGAGACCGTCGAGACGCTCATCCGCACGCGCGCCGAGCCCGCCGAGGGCAGCGCCGACGTCGACGACGAGTGGCTCGCGGCGAACACCGAGTACGACTCGGTGGAGGCGCTCGCGGAGGCGCTGCTCGCCGAGGAGACGACGCTCAAAGAACAGGGGCTGACGCCCGTGCTCCGCCTGCACCCGCCACGGGGCGGCCACAAGGGCATCAAGCACGTCACCGCGGAGGGCGGTCAGCTGGGCAAACACTCAACCGAGGAGATCGACGACCTCCTCGTCGCGATGCGATAACGAGACCATGACAAGCAAGAAAAAACGCCAGCGCGGCTCGCGAACCCACGGCGGCGGCACCCACAAGAACCGACGGGGCGCCGGCCACCGTGGCGGACGCGGGGCCGCCGGACGGAGCAAGCACGAGTTCCACAACTACGGGCCGCTCGGCAAACACGGCTTCACACGGCCCGAGAAGGCACAGGACACCGTCCTGACGATCGACGTGCAGGAACTCGACGAGGACGCGCCGCTGTTCGTCGCCGACGGCCTCGCGGAGGAGACCGGCGACGGCTACCGGCTGGACGCCCGAGACCTCGTCGAGGACGGCTACGACGCCGACGCCGTGAAGGTGCTCGGCGGCGGGCAGGTCCGCAACTCCCTCGAAGTCACCGCCGACGCCTTCTCGGCGAGCGCGGTCGAACTCATCGAGGAGAACGGGGGCGAGGCCGTCGTCTCCGAGCGCGGCCAGGTCGACGAGGAGGAGGCCGACGAGGACGAATCCAAACCGGAAGATATTGAACCAACCGCTGAAGAAGCGTAATCAATGAGTTGGAAGGAAGCCGCCGAACCGGTCCTGACGCGCATGCCGGGCGTCACCCGCCCCGAGGGGCACGTCCCCTTCAAGCGCAAGCTCGCGTGGACTGCGGGTGTGCTCATGGTGTACTTCTTCCTGACGAACGTCTTCCTGTGGGGGATGCCCCAGGCAGAAGCGGGTCAGGACATCTTCGGGAACTTCCGGTCGATACTGGCCGGCGAACAGGGGACGATCCTCCAGGTCGGGATCGGTCCCATCGTCACCGCGAGCATCGTCCTGCAACTGCTCGGCGGTGCCGGCCTCCTCGGCTTGGACACCAACGACCCGCGCGATCAGGTGCTCTATCAGGGCCTCCAGAAGCTGCTGGTGGTCGTGATGACCGCCCTGACCGCCTTCCCGATGGTGTTTCTCGGGGGTTTCCTTCCGCCGAGTCCCGAACTCGCCGCCGTCTACGGCGAGACGACGATCCAGACGGTCATCTTCGCGCAGGTGTTCATCGGCGGGATCTTCATCCTGTTTCTGGACGAGATCGTCTCGAAGTGGGGCGTCGGCAGCGGGATCGGCCTATTCATCATCGCCGGCGTGAGCCAGCGGCTCATGGGCGGGCTGTTCGCCTGGGGCGGACTGCCCGGCGAGGCCGGGATCATCCCGACGTGGTTCTCGATACTGTTCGGCCAGACCTCCTTTCCCTCGTTGCTCACCGGCGAGGGCCTCCAGGAGCTCTTACTCGGACAGGGAGCGCTGCTGGCGATCATCACCACGGTGTTCATCTTCGTGGTGGTCGTCTACGCCGAATCGGTCAGGGTCGAGGTGCCGCTCAGCCACGCCCGCGTGAAGGGTGCCCGGGGGCGGTTCCCCGTGAAGCTGATCTACGCGAGCGTCCTGCCGATGATCCTCGTTCGCGCCGTGCAGATGAACATCCAGTTCCTCGGGCGGATCATGGACGCCCGGTGGGCGGGGATGCCGGCGTGGCTCGGCGTCTACAACAGCCAGGGCCAGCCCACGGGCGGGCTGTTCTACTACCTGAACCCGATCCAGACGCCCGAGGAGTGGATGTGGTGGCTCGGCGAGGCCGGCCAGGCGGTCTGGCAGATCATGCTCCGGGTGGGGATCGACCTGACGGTGATGATCGTCGGCGGGGCGATCTTCGCGATCTTCTGGGTTGAGACGACCAACATGGGCCCGGAGGCGACGGCGAGACAGATCCAGAACTCGGGGATGCAGATCCCCGGCTTCCGCCAGAACATCGGCGTCTACGAGAAGGTCCTCGGGAGGTATATCCCGCAGGTGACAGTCATCGGCGGCGCGCTCGTGGGCCTGCTCGCGGTGATGGCGAACATGCTCGGGACGATCGGCGCGGTTTCCGGTACTGGATTGCTGCTGGCGGTCTCGATCACGTACAAGCTCTACGAGGAGATCGCAGAGGAGCAGTTGATGGAGATGCACCCGATGATGCGCGAGATGTTCGGCGGTAGGTAACGAACATCCATACTCCTGCTCTCCACCCGGAGGACGGAGCGACTCGTGCTGGCCTCCTCGCGTTCCGATCCTCTACCGCCAGATACCTACTTGATTGAATAGTTACGCAAGCGACAAGACTATGTCACTCCAAGTCATACATCTCTGTGCTTCGAGATCGAAGGTTCCGCTTTCGAAAATCGGAGCTCGGGCAGTTGTCAGAGGCACCCTTCACCCCCGGCCCCATCGCCAAGGCTCCCTTGGCAGTTTTCTACTACGACTCCCTGTCGGATAGTGCCATTGCATAGGTGTCGAAGGGCATTATATCGATATCGAAGATCCCCCCGCTCCCGGAGCGCTGACGCCCTCCCTCAGGTGTCGAGGCCAGACTCGGCGTCCGCGTCCGGTTCCCGATCGGGTTCGGTCGCCTCGGACAGGGTCGTGGCCAGCAGCGCCGTGATCCCCCGTCGCAGCCGTTGGGAGACGGCCGTGTCCGAGATCCCCAGCACGTCCGCGAGTTCGACGAGGTCCATGCGGCGCGGGATCTCGAAGTACCCCTCCTCGAACGCCTTCAACAGCGTCTCGCGTTGGCGCTCCGTCAGCGAGAACCCCAGCCCGCTCTGGTTCGGCAGTCCCGGGTTGTGCATCCGCTTGAGCGTGAGCGAGATCCCCCTCTCGACACACTGGTGGTAGAACGCCGTGAGGTCCTCGTGCGTGTCGAACCGGAGCTCTACGTCCCAGATTCCGTTGTAGCCGACCGCCTGGAGCACCGCCGCGTTACTGGCCACGATCGCGTTGATGAGGCCATCCGACTCACCCGCCCACTCGACGCGCACCAGCGCCTCGTCGCCGATCGTATCGACCATCTCGTAGGAGGCGATGTCGGAAGCGTCCAAGAGTGCTTCCTCGATTCGTTCGAGCGTGTCGTCTTGAATCCGGAAATAGGGGACGCCGCTGTCCTCGATCGGGACGACGTGTTCGAGATGGATCCGAATGTCGGAGCCCTCGCTGAGTACGTCGCCGAGGAGGAAGTCCTCGACCGGAATCGTCAGCTCCACGATCACGCTCATGGCACGATCAGTTACTCCTACAAGGCGAGAGCGTATAAACCCCTTCAAAAATCAAGTAGTAATATATAATATATGTCGTCCGATGCCGTTTCCGCCGGTGACCTACAAATAGCGAAACCGGTATATTACTCTATGGGACGGGCACCGACGCGCATCCGGCGGGCTACTCTTCGGTGTCGGAACCCGACTCGTCCACCTCTTCGAGGAGGGTCGACGCGATGAGGGTCCGCACACCCCGTCGCAGCCGTTCGGAGGCGGCCTGCGGCGAGATCCCCAGTACGTCCGCGAGTCGATCGGTCGTGATCCCGCGTGGCACCCCGAAGTAGCCCCGCTGAAACGCTTCCAGTATCGCCTCGGTCTGCTTGGGCGAGAGCCCGTAATAGGGGTTCAAGTCGGTGGTGGCCTGGGCGTTCACCCGGTGGAGTTCCAGTTCGAGTCCGCGATCGAGACACTCGGTGTAGAACCGCGAGATCTCCTCGGTGGAGAGACACCGCACCGAGAGTACCCAGCCGTCGGCGGTCGCGGTCGCGCTGACGAGCGTCGTCTCCGTATCGAGCAGGATCTGAAAGATCGGGTTCTCCCTGACCGGCCACGTCACGCGCACGAGCGTTCGATCCGGGAGTTCGTCGACCAACACGAGCGTCTCGATGGCGGGGTTCGCCTGGAGGTCCGCGAGGACCGACTCGTGGTGCTCGCCGACCAGCCAGAGGTAGTGGGTGTCGTTTTCGAGGGGAACGACGCGCTCGAACTCGAGGGTGACCGACGGGTGTGCGTGGAGGTCGGACTCGAACGGACACTTGATCGACGGTGCGGAGAACTCGGCGAAGACGCTCATTGGGTCACCCTCGACGCGACGCGGTCGACACGGAGGGCGCCGATCGAGGGTCCGAACGATGCGATCGATCGGATCTGTGTGCGTGTCATACTGATACCTTCGGTTGTGGTCCCGTTCGCCGCGTGGGCCGCTCGTAGTGCGTTACAGGGGTTCGATATAGAAGGTCTTTATGGATACGCCGTCGGGTCCTCAGTCGTCTTCGAACGAATCGTCGGCGGATTCGATCGCGAGCGTCGCCGAAACGAGCGTGTTGAGGCCACGGCGGAGCCGCTGTGAGGTCGCCGCATCGGAGATACCGAGGCGCTCGCTGAGGTCGACGAGCGTCGACTGGCGCGGGATCTCGAAGTAGCCCGCCTCGAGCGCGCTCAGCAGCGCCTCGCGCTGGTGGGGGGTGAGTCCGTAGCCGACCATATCCCTGGGTTCGACGGGGTTGTGCATCTTCTCGAGCGTGAGACCGATCTCGTTTTGCGCGCAGGTGCGATAGAACGCCGAGAGCGCGTCGTAGTCGGGGAACCGAAACCGGAACGACCACTCCTCGCTCGTCGCAGAGCCCTCGAGCATGACGGCCTCGGAGTCGCGAACGGCGTCGAACAGCCCGTCGAGTTCGTCGGACCACTCGATCCGAAAGAGGGTCTGGTCCTCGAGTCGGTCGAGCAGTCGGGCCTCCGTGACGACCGGCGACTCGTTGAGCGTCGTTTCGACGGCGTCGACGTTCCCACCCGTGATCCAGCAGTAGGGAACGAGCGCGCTCCCGGTCGGGACCATGGTTTCGAGCCGGAGCCGTACGTTCGGTTGAGAGCTGAAGAGGTCGTCGAAGATGAAGTCCTGCACGGGGACGGAGAAATAGGCAATGACGGACACGCCTTACCTCCGTTGGGTACTCCGCTGTTTGGTGGTTTCCCGACAGGTAGTCCGATAGTCGAGCATCATATACTGCAAATACCCCTTCGAGGCATAAGGCGATCTGGCTTAATCCTCGAAGGTACTTATATAGCTCCCTCGGTCGCCCGAGCGGTGGTGGCGCCTGAGGGACGGAGAGGACATCGGAACGGGGGGCCGTTAGTAGCGGGGAAGCGGGCGCGATGCCGGAACCCGTTCGACGGGATGGCCGAACACGAGATGGTGATCGATCGCGGCGTGGTCCGCCTCGTGTGGCCGATCATCCGTCCCGATTGTCGCCTCCCAGTCACACCGGCGACACGTGAGCGTCGACTGTTCCATAGGGATAGTGAGGAGTCCGCGCGAATAGACGTACGCCTACGGTACTAAAGGCCATTAAGACGGGAGAGAACTGTCCGGGGACGGCCAAGGATGGGTCTGCTCACTCGGCGATTTCGCTGATTTGGACCTCCTGGTCGGGGCGGTCCTCGTAGTGACAGACCCAAACCGAGATCGGACTGATCTCGACGTCGTTCCGCGCGGCAGCGCTGATGAGGTAGCACAGTTCCCGCTGGAAGTCCTGCTCGCTACGGATCGTCGGTCGGTGTGTGATACGTGAACTAACGTCCTGCAGATGCATTAAGTGATGGGTGGGGACCCCGTGTGAGTCCGCCCGGTGGGCAATCAGCGTACGGCCGATCACATGACCCCTATCGTCGCCGCGACTGTCGTATCCGGTCGATACCGCGACGAGGGTCGAGAAGCACGTCTTCGAGGCGGTCGTCCTGCCGTCGGATCGTTCGGAACGCGATCGAACGACCGAACGGGTGTGACGCGACGTCGCCCGGTCGCCACGCCCAGCGCCAGCGCCGTACGGCCCGACACGCGAGACTTCGCCGGCCTCCTCGCCCGATTGCCCGATCGCCCGATCGAATCGAGGGGCTAAACTGCCTTCCGATCGAGAGACGACCATGAGCGGTCGCCACCGATTGACGAGCGTCGAGACGGTCGAGGAGGAGGGCGCGTGGTTGTTCACGGTCCGTGACGACCACGGCGAGGACGTGGAGGTGTTCCTCGTTCCCTGTGTGGACGCGGACGGTTCCGGGATCGAGGCGTGGGTCAACAGCTGTACCCACGAGGCCCAGTCGCTCTACCGCGAGGGCGTCGGTGCGGTGGTCCGCGACGGCGGGGTCGTCTGCCCGAAACACGGGTCGATCTTCGACACCTGCTCGGGCTACTGCGACAACGGTCCCGCGGCCGAGACGACCCTCCCCGCCGTCGAGGTGAGCGTCGAGGACGGACAGGTCTACCTGACCGACGACGACGTTCGGTTCCTCCACGAGGGCGCGAGCCGCGACGACGAGGACGACGACGGCGGGCCGAGTTCGACCTCGCACCTCCGGCTGTGAGTCTTCAGCAGTCCTGTCGTCCGCGGCGGGTATCGCCCGGCGCGACACGCCCGACCACAACCCTTCACTCGGTCGAGTACGTCGGTTTCAAGTCACCGGCGTGCCTCGGTACTCGTCCATGAAGCCCGCACCACGCGTCGAGCCCTGGGTCGTGAAACTGCTCACGGCGGCGCTGGTCGTCATCGCCCTCGCCCTCGTCGCGATCGTCGTCCTCCTGTTCGTCGGACTTGGACGGCTCGCGGACCTCGTCGAGGCGATCGAGGGGACCGGGCTGATGGCGTCCACCGTCGCCGTGGCTCGTCGTGCTCGATGAGATGGAACCCGGCCTCGTCACGTGGGCGATCGCCTTCGTCATCGGCGGGCCGACCGACATCGACTCCCCCCGGAGCGGTCGATGCATTCGCGTATCCGTCGACGCCGATTCTGACGTGGGCGACCCTCCTCGTCTTTCCGGGCTGCAATCTCCCCGTATAGGTCCGTCCCATCGGCACTTATGCCGTTCCTACCCCCACACGGGGTCGGGATCGACTGCATGGACTCGTCCGTTGCCGGCCGGGTATAGTCGCCACATAATAAGGTATCACCGTGACGATAGGTAGGTCATGCCCCTTCAGCACGACGCCGCGAGTCGGGTTTCGGCGTACTACCGGTCGGACGGTCTCGAACTCCGGGACGCCACCTCCCCGGAGGCGTGGCTGTTCGCCGCCCACCCCGTCGAGATCGAACAGTAACCGGCCCACACTGTCGGTCATGGGGACGTCAACGGCGATAGTCGATGTGAACAGTACCAGCGTGGTACCTGCCCGTCTTCGTCACCGGCGAGTTGCGTATATATGACCCGACGGTATCAGACCTCCGTCGCCCACGCGACGTAGTCCGCCGGCCGTTCGTAGACCGTCCGGAAGCAGCGCTCGACGAAGCCCGCGAGTCGGTCCTCGTCCGCGAACGTCCCGACGCGAACGTTCGTCCCCGCCGCGTTCTCGGGGCTGGTCAGGCTCTCGATGGAGAAGTCCGGGAACTCGTTCAGCAGGGATTCGAGCCGGTCGAGTTCCCCGTCGGTGCAGTCGAGGTTCACCAGCCCGGCGCCGGAATCGGACGCCGGCTGACTCGCGGGATCGTCGTCCCCGTCCCCCTCGCCGACCTGGATCCACGTCGGCTCGTCGGCCTCCGCCTCGAGGGTACAGAACGGGCTCTCGCGGGCGCGGTGGGCGGCGATCGCGTCCGCGAACAGCGTTCGGCGCTCCTCGTCCGACTCGGCACGGAATCTCGTCATACCCCGACTACGCGAGCGAGACCAAAAGGCCGACGGAACTACAGGAGGGCGCGGACGACGAGCAGCGTCACGAGGCTGATCACGCAGAAGGCACACAGGACGGTCACGACCGGCGTCAGGCCGCTCTCGCGCATCCGTGCCGGCCGGATCTCGAAGCCGAGCCCGACGAACGCGAGGACGAACAGCCACTCGGAGGTGCGCCCGATCCCCTCCAGCGAGGCGGGCGTCAGTACGCCGAGGTTCGCGACGAGCGCGACCAGCAGGAAGCCGACGAGGAACTTCGGGAACTGGAGCCAGAGGCGCTTGATCCCCGGATCGTTCGCCTTCCGGGTCGCGTAGCCGATCGAGTACGCGACGACGACCGCGCCCAAGAGGGTGTTCCGCGCGAGCTTCGTCACCGTCGCCCACTGGCCCGCCTCCGGCGAGTGGGCGAAACCGGCCGCGGCGACCGGGCCGGTGCTGAACATGCTCAGGCCGGCCCAGACGCCGAACTCCCGCGCGTTGAGCGCCAACAGGTCCCCGAGGATCGGATAGAGCACGAGGGTGATCGCGTCGAAGAAGACGATCGTCGCGGCCGCGTAGGTGAGCTGATCGCCTCGCGCGTCGACGACCTGTCCGACCGCCGCGACCGCGGAGACCCCACAGATGCTCGTCCCCGCGGCGAGCAGCGAGGCGGTCTTCCCGTGAAGGCCGAAGACGCCGCGGGCGATCGCCTCGACCAGCAGGAGGCCGAACGCGACCGTCCCGACGACCAACGCGACGACCCGCGGGCCGGCGCCGATCAGCTCCTCGATCGCGATCGATGCGCCCAGCAGCACGATCCCCGTCTCGAGGAAGAGCTTGTGGTTCTCGACGCCGCGGGCGGCCCACGACGGTACGCCGACGAGGTTGCCGATCAGGACGCCCGCGACGATCGCGAGAACGAGGTCGTTCACCCCCACGGCGGCCGCGGTGCTTCGGGTCCCGGCGCCGACGAGAACCAGCGTCGCTATTCCCGGAAGATGCTGCCGCAACCCCATCAGATCGTCTGGAGCAACCAGTGTAGTCCGACGACGGCGAGTCCGAGCGCCACTGCCTGCCATCCCCGATCGAGCCGCTCCCATCGAGCGATCACGTGCCCTCTCTGACCCGATTCGGGGCGTCGTTTCGGTTCCATTCTCGTCCGTACTCCTCCCGTCCGTGACTTCACCGTGTCGTTTCGGCCCGCGAGTGTTGCCGAGTTCTGATACACGTCTACCGGCCGTGTCGGAGTTCCTGTACCTCTTTGGTGCTGGAGGCGGGAGGGGGGGACATGGCACAGCCACAGATCCTGATCGTCGGCGCGCCCGGCGCGGGCAAGGGGACCCAGAGTTCGAACATCGCCGAGGAGTACGGGGTCGAACACGTCACGACGGGGGACGCGCTGCGGGCGAACAAGGACATGGAGACGGAGTACGGGACGCCGCGGGAGTACATGGAGGCGGGCGAACTCGTCCCCGACGAACTCGTCAACGCGATCGTCCGCGAGGCGCTCGACTCCGCCGACGGCTACGTGTTGGACGGCTACCCGCGAAACGAGTCGCAGGTCGAGTACCTCCAGGGGATCACCGACCTCGACGTGGTGCTATATCTCGACGTCCCGAAAGAGGAACTCGTCCACCGCCTGACGGGTCGGCGCGTCGACCCCGAGACGGGCGAGAACTACCACACGGAGTACGACATGCCCGACGACGAGGAGGTCCGCGAGCGCCTCGTTCAGCGCGACGACGACACTGAGGACACCGTCAAGGAGCGCCTGCGGGTCTTCGAGGAGAACACTGCGCCGGTCATCGAACACTACGAGGACCACGAGGGGTTCGTCCGGATCGACGGCGAGCAGAGCCCTGACGAGGTCTGGAACGACATCAGGGACGCGATCGACGAGCGCGTCGAGTAAACAGGTTGATTACGCACCGATTTAGAGAGAGATATCCGCTTCAGTGGGAACTGTCGCGTCGAGTAAACAGGTTGATTACGCACGATTTCCTACGGCGGGGTAATGGGACGAACCGCGGAGAAGGTACAGACCCTCGTCGACGAGAACCCCGACATGGAGGGCGCGCTCGCGGTCGTGTTGCGCGAATCCGACGGGGGCAGTGGGGAGGTCGAGTGGGCGGACGTCCGCGACGAGATCTCCAGTGGGCAGTGGGGACGGCTGATCGAGAAGGGGATCCTCGTCGACGGAGTCGACGGGTTCGAGGTCCGCGACCCCGAGGAGGTCCGTTCGGTCGTCGACAGCGACGTGACCCCGGCGGCGACGACGGCCACGAGCGACGACGGGGATGGTGAGGAGTCGAGCTGGTCGAAGTGGGACAAGATGGCCGCCGGCGGGGTCGCGCTGACCTTCCTGGGGTACGCGTGGGGCCCCGCACGGGACACCATCGGCGGGGCGATGGACGTGTTGCTGGGCCCGCTGAACGCCGTGCTCCCGTTTTACGCCGTGATCCTCGTTCTCGCCATGCTGACGGGGCTGTACTCCTCGCTGTTGCAGGCGAACCTGATGGACACCTCGAAGATGAGCGAGTACCAGGGCAAGATGAAGGCGATCCAGGAGAAGCGAGAGCGCGCGAAAGAGCGCGGCGACGACGAGGCCATGGAGCGCATCCAGGAGGAGCAGATGGAGGCGATGGGCGAGCAGATGGGGATGCTCAAAGAGCAGTTCCGGCCGATGGTCTGGATCATGCTGCTCACCATCCCTGTGTTCCTCTGGATGTACTGGATGGTCGGCGCCCGCGGCGCCGACGCGCACCTCCAGGAGGTCGGCGGGGTCGTGATGCCGCTGGTCGGACAGGTCGGGTGGACCAGCGGCGTCGTCGGCCCGATGCAGGCGTGGATCGTCTGGTACTTCGTCTGCTCGATGGCGTTCACCCAGATCATGCGCAAGTCGCTCAACATCAGCACGACGCCGACGGGCTGACCGGATAGAAACTTCTTTTAGCCTCTCCGGGCGAGAGTGGATATGTTACTCACCGTCTCCGGACCGCCGGGCAGCGGCAAGAGCACCGCCGCGTCCGGCCTCGCCACGGCGCTCGGCTACGAGCACGTAAGCGGTGGCGACGTCTTTCGCGAACTCGCGGCCGAACGCGGCCTCTCGCTCTCGGAGTTCAACGCCCTCGCCGAGGAGGACGACGCCATCGACCGCGACCTCGACCGGCGACTGCGCGAACTCGCCGCCGAGCGCGAGGACCTCGTCCTCGAGTCCCGACTCGCCGGCTGGATGGCCGGCGAGCACGCCGACCTCCGGGTCTGGCTCAACGCGCCGATCGACGTTCGAGCGGCGCGGATCGCCGACCGGGAGGACAAGCCCGTCGGGCAGGCACGCGAGGAGACGCTGACCCGGGCCGAGAGCGAGGCGCTTCGCTACGAGGGGTACTACGGGATCGACATCTCGGACCTCTCGATCTACGATCTGGCACTCAATACCGCCCGCTGGGGTCCCGAGGAGACCACCGACCTGCTCGTGGTCGCCGCCGAGCGCTACGACCCCGACACCGACGAGGGCGGTTTCCCGGTGACCGACGTCCGCTACGAGTTCTGATGCTCCGCGACCCGCCCGACGAGCGCTCGCTCGACTCCCTCGTCGAGTTCGGCGTGGTCAACCTCGACAAGCCGCCCGGCCCCTCGGCCCACCAGGTCTCGGGCTGGCTGCGCGACATGCTCGGCGTCGAGAAGGCCGCCCACGCCGGCACCCTCGATCCGAAGGTGACGGGCTGCCTCCCCGTCCTGACGGGCACCGCGACCCGCCTCGCGCCCGCCTTTCTGGAGGGCGAGAAGGAGTACGTCGCGGTGCTCGAACTCCACGGGCCGGCGCCGGCGGACGTCGAGTCGGTCGTCTCCGAGTTCGAGGGCGACCTCTACCAGAAACCGCCGCGGAAGAGCGCGGTCTCCCGGCGCCTCCGCGTCCGGACCGTCCACGAACTCGACCTGTTAGAGGTTCGAGAACGGAAAGCCCTCCTCCGAATCCGCTGTGAGAGCGGGACGTACATCAGAAAACTCTGTCACGACGTCGGCCTCGCGCTGGGGACGGGCGCGCACATGGGCCACCTCCGGCGGACCGCGACGACGCCGTTCGTCGACACCTCGCTGTGTTCGCTGTACGACCTGGCCGACGCGATCGCGTTCGCCGGAGAGGGCGACGAGGCCCCCCTCAGGGACCTCGTCGAACCCGGCGAGCGTGCGCTCGCGCACCTCCCACGGGTGACGATCGCGCCGAGCGCCGCCCGCGAGGTCGCCCACGGCGCGCAGGTCTACGCGCCGGGCGTCATCGACGCCGAGGGCGATCCCGACGAGGAGCCGCTCGTCGCCTGCTACACGCCCGACGGGCCGGCGATCTGTCTCGGCCGCTTAGTAGGGAATCCCGACGCCGATTCCGGCCGCGTGGTCGCGCTCGAACGCGTGCTGGTCTAGTCGAGAAAGTCGATCAGGCGCTCGGCGAACTCGTCGGGTCGCTCGCGTGGCACCCAGTGCCCGGCATCGGAGACGAGCCAGCACTCGGCGTCCATCCGTTCCGCGGCCCTGTAGGACCACCGGGGCGGGAACACCTCGTCCTCGCGCCCGTGGACGAACCACGTCGGGGCGTCGACCTCCCCGAGCCGGGTCCGGTAGTCCGTTCGAAACCCGCTCGAACCCACCTCGTGGCGTCGCCAACTCCGGTAGGCTCGCCCGGCGTTGGGCTGCTGGACGAGCCGGTAGACCTCGTCTACGACTTCCGAGGGGAGCGCGTTGGGGTCGCTCACGATCCCTCCGAGGCTCGCCTTCGTCAGCCGGCGGCTCCGCCGGAGGGCCGCGATCGAGAGTCGGTTCAGCGCCGGCAACCGCGAGAGGGCGTAGGTGAGCCGGCCGTTCGGCAACTCCCTGCCGAGGCCGTAGCTCGCGACGGCCACCAGCCGATCGACCCGCTCGGGCGAGCGAAGCGCGAGGCCGAGCGCGACGCCCCCGCCGACCGACAGCCCCACGAGGCTCGCCCGGTCGATCCCGACCGCGTCCATGAACGACTCGACGACGGCGACGTGGCGCTTGGTGCTGTAGGCGACGTCGGGGCTGTCGCTGTCGCCGTACCCCAGTAGGTCCGGCGCGAACACGCGACAGCGCTCGGCGAGCGGGTCGATCACGCCGCCCCACGAGAGATGGGCGGCGTCGATCAGCCCGCCGTGGAGCAGGAGGACGGGCGGGCCGCCGTCACCGGCTCGTAGGTAGCGCATCCGATAGCCGTCGACGTCGGCGTACCGCTCGGTGGCTTCCACGCCGCCCGGTTCGGCCGCGACCGTCGAGTGCCTTTCGATACCGAGGGGAACAATCGTTATGGTCTCGCGGGCGCAGGCTCCTGCATGATCGACATCGCCATGGACATGGAGCAGTACGACTGCCCGTTCATCGACACGACCGACGAGTACGAGGTGGCGTTCTCGGCGCTCCACTGGCACTTCGACACGGCGAGCGAGCGCCTCGAAACCCGGATGATCGTCGAGGCCGACTCCTACATCGAACTCGAACGGGCGCTGGCGGCGCTCCGCGAGCACGACCGCCTCCACGAGTGCGACTCGTTCATGACACACGGAGACACCGGTCTCGTCCGAACCGTCATCGGCGAGACCAACGCCATGCGGACGATCCGCGAGAACGGCGGCTACATCACCGGCCCGTTCCACATCGAGGACGGACGCGAGTGCTGGGAGGTGGGCTTCGACGACGAACGGCTCGCCGACGACACGCTGTCGGATCTCGAACGCGAGAACGAGTTCGCCGTGACCGAACGCGAGACGGTCTCGCCCGAGGAACTGTTCGACGTGCTTCGAAACGCCGGTCCTGCCTCGGAGTTGCTCGCCGCCTGCCGCTCGCTCTCCGTGACCGAACGCGAGACGCTCTCGGTCGCGGTCGACCGGGGCTACTTCGAGACGCCGAGGGGGGAGACGCTCTCCTCGCTCGGCGACCGGTTCGGGATCTCGGACACGGCGGTCTCGAACAACCTGCGCCGGGCGGAGCGAAAGCTCCTCTCACGCGTGGTCGCCGCGGCGGCCCGACTCGACGAGTCGGAAAACGACACCCTTAATTGATCGACGGGCGTTGTCCGAAACGCGGGACCGTGGGGTAGTGGTATCCTCTGCCGATGGGGTCGGTAGGACCTGAGTTCGACTCTCAGCGGTCCCATATTCTGCTGCGAGCAACTCCGCGAGCAGCAGAATTATGGATAGAGCGGAGTGTCGAGCCAGCAAGTCGCAGCCCACGGAGCGAGCGTATGCGAGCGAGTAGGACCGTCTTGCACTGTTCGACTCTCAGCGTCTTACGCGAACGAAGTGAGCGTAAGGCTCGTCACGAGCGGAGTAAGTGACGGCGGTCCCACTTTTTCGAAGAAAAATGGGAGCAGGGAACGAGCGGAGTAAGTGACGGCGGTCCCATTTCGACGCAGTCGAATGGGAGTACGCCGCGCTCCGTGCGGCGGTGGTCCCACTTTTCCGAGGGAAAACGGCGTGAACGATCGGTAGTGGTGGCGCTCCCACTACGTCTGTGCGACGCACGTTCGTTCGGGGGCGCGATTCTCCGTGACCTCACGAACGAGAAACACGAGGCATATACGTCGACGGCCGGCTAGGGACGCCACCGACATCGAATGGACCTGACAGCGATCGACACGCTCGTCGGCAACGACTCCCGGAACGCGGTAGCGGCGTGGATACTCACCGGATTCGTCGTCGCCGTCGCCGTCGGGAGCCTTCTCGTCGGCGATCTGCTCTGGGCCGGCTTCGCGGTGTGTGTCGGGGCGCTCGCGGTGCTCCCCGCGGTCGCGTTCCGGAACCGACGGGTGACCCTCCCCTGGGAGGTGCTCGCGCTCGCCTCCGTCCCCCTCCTCGTACGGACGTTCGGCTCCGGCGAGGTGAGCGAGTTCGCGACCTACCTCTCGGTGGCGGCGATCGCACTGATCGTCGCGGTCGAACTCCAGGCGTTCACGCCCGTCAGGATGACTTCGGGCTTCGCGGTCGTGTTCGTCGTCGTCGCGACGATGGCGACGGCGGGCGCGTGGGCCGTCGTCCGCTGGATCGCCGACCTCTCCCTCGCGACCGGGTTTCTCCGGAGCGAGGAGGCGCTCATGTGGGAGTTCGTCGCCTCGACGGCCGCCGGCATCGCCGCCGGGATCGTCTTCGAACTGTACTTCCGGCGGCGCTCGCGTGCGGCCGGGCGGCCGCCGGCCGGTGGAAGCCCGTGAACGTCCGCGACCGCCTCGGGATCTCGCCGGCGCGCCAGCGCCGCCTCGCGTGGCTCATGGAGGTCTCGCTCGTCGGGATGTTCTTCATCGGGCTGGATCGCGGCGAGACGGGGATCGTCGTCAACACGGGCGTGGCGCTCGCGGTGACGCAGCTCCCCCCGGTGCTCGAACGCGAGTACGGGATCGCGATGGACGCGGGGCTGACCCTCTGGATCACCGCGGCCGTCTTCCTCCACGCGTTCGGAACGGTGGGGTTGCCCGGAAGCCCGCTCAACCTCTACAGATCGATCTGGTGGTGGGACCACCTGACCCACGGGCTGTCGGCGTCGGTCGTCGCCGCCGCCGGCTACGCCGCCGCGCGCGCGGTCGAGATCCACAGCGACGGGATCCACCTCCCCTCGCGGTTCATGTTCGTCTTCATCCTCCTGTTCGTCCTCGCCTTTGGCGTCTTCTGGGAGGTCGTCGAGTTCGCCATCGCGGGGATCGGCCCGTGGTTCGGGCTCGGCTCCGTCCTGACGCAGTACGGCCTCGAGGACACGATGCTCGACCTCGTGTTCAACACCGTCGGGGCCGTCGCCGTCGCGCTCTGGGGCACCCCCCACCTGAACGATCTCGTCGGCTCGATCACGGCCCGCCTCGAGGACGGGTGAGCCGCGTGGTATTCCGAAACAGGGGCGCGAATCGCTTATGTTCATCAGGTGCGTTCGGAGCGTATGTTCGTCGGCCACGCGATGCTCGCGTTCGCCCTCGTCGCCGGGGGCGCGCGCCTGGCCGGGCGCTCGCGCGAGCGATCGCTCTCGCTGGGCGTCCTCGCCGGGGCGTTCGCGACCGTCCCGGACGTCGACATGCTGTATGCGCTGTCGGGACTGGTCGGCGAGACGGGCGGCGTCGAGGGGTTCTGGAGCGCGAGCACGCTCGTCCACCGCGCCGCCACCCACTCGCTTCTCGTCGGGGCGGCGAGCGCCGTCGGGTTCGCCCTCTACGCTCGCGGCGCCTCGGGTGAACGGGGGGACCGATTCGAGCCGTGGACGCCGTCGGGGCTCGCGGTTCTCCTCGCGCTCGTCGGGGTCGCAGGGATCACGAGCGGCCCGCTCGGACTCGCGGTGATGGCGGCGTTCGCCCTCGCCGGCCTCGCGGTCACGACGGCGGCGGTTCGGTGTGATCTCGGGCCCGCCGCGGTCGGGTCGGCGGCGCTCGTCGGGCTACTGAGCCACCCGTTCGGCGACCTCCTCACCGGCGAGCCGCCGCTGTTCCTCTACCCGCTCGACGTCCGACCCGTCGCCGAGCGCGTCCTCCTGAGCGCGGACCCGACGGTCCACCTCCTCGGGGCGTTCGGCCTCGAACTGGCGACGATCTGGCTGGCCGCGGCCGTCTACTGCCGGCTGACCGGCCGGTCGATCCTGGCGCACGTCCACTGGCGGGCAGCCCTCGGAACCGCCTACGCGGGTGCCGTACTGGCGCTGCCCGCACCGACCGTCGATTCGGCCTACCGGTTCGTCTTCAGCGTCCTCGCGGTCGGCGTCGTCGGCCCCGCACCGCTCGCCCGGCGGGTGTCCCGGCCGTTTCGGGCCGCCGATCGGGGTTGGCCCGTCCTCGACTGGTGGTCAGCGCGTCCCGAGGGGATGCTGACGCCGCTTCTCACCGGGTTGGCCGCGATCACGCTCGCGGGACTGTCCTTCGCGGTCGGCTACGCGGTGCTCTGATCGTGCTGGCGGTCCGGTACGGGCGATAGCCATCACGCGGCGTTTATTTTCCACCGGTACCCATTGCGCGGTAGATGACACCTCCCGTCCGCCCCTCGCGTCGCACCGTTCTCGAAACCGTCGGCGGCACCCTCGCGGCGACCCTCGCCGGCTGTCTCGGCGGCGACGGAGGCGATCGGGGGGAGGACGGCGACGACGAACCCGCCGAGACCGAACGCGAGACCCGCCCGTTGATGGCGGGGACCGCCTACGAGACTGCGGTTCACGTCCTGACGGCGGGCGACGGCCCGACGGGGATGGTCCTCGGGGGCGTCCACGGCAACGAGGTCGGCGGGGTCGAGGCCGCCCACGTCGCCACGGAGTACGACCTCGCGGCGGGACGGCTCGTCGTGATCCCCGAGGCCAACAAGCCGGCGGTCGACGAGGGAACGCGCAACGGCCCCGACGGCAACCTCAACCGCCAGTTCCCGGCCGGCGAGGAGCCCACCACGGAGATCGCCCGCGCGCTCTGGGCGGAGATCGAGGAGTACGACCCCGACTGCCTGATCGACATGCACACCTCGCGGGGGATCCTCAGGGTCGACGAGGGCGCGGTCGGCCAGACGGTGTTCTCCTCGCCCGCCGAGGGATCGAGCGAGGCCGCCGAGACGGCCGTCGAGTACGTAAATACGGAGGTCATGGCCGACTTCCTCGAGGAGCACCCCGAGTACGCCTTCCGGGCGGCGCGGGTCGAGGACGAGGACATCCAACAGAGCGACCAGGCCCACCTGATGGCCGCGATGAAGGCGGGAAGCGACCTCGGGACGAAGGGGTGGATCACCGAGGTCACCTACCGCGGGCTGGATGTCGACCAGCAGGCGTTCCTCCACGACCGCTTGGCGATCCGGCTGCTCGCCGAGAACGGCCTCGAGGTCGAGAGCCCGCTCGACGGCGAGTCCCTCCAGTCGCTATAGCTCGACGCGCTCGCCCGTCTCGTCGGCCTCGTAGACGGCCTCGATCGCCCGGATGTCGACGACACCGTGCTCGCCGTCCGGCGCGGGGTCGGTGTCGGTCAGCAGGCAGTGCGCGAAGTAGTCGAACTCCTCACGCATCTGGTTTCGCTGGTCGAACTCCACCGTCGAGCGGGTGCCCTCGCGTTCGACGACCAGCTTCCGGGGCCGGCCGGGGAAGAAGGGGCGGTCCAACAGGAGTTGGCCCTCGGTGCCGACCACGCGGAGGTGGCTCTCCTCCGTGGCGCTGTGGCTCACCGATCCCGTGAGGACGATCCCGTCCTCGAACTCGAACTCGAAGCTCGCGTGCTCGTCGGTTCCCTCGAACTCGGGTTGATTCGACCAGGTCCGCCCCGTGGCGGAGACGGGGTCCCGATCCAGCAGGAACCGGGTCGTGTTCAGCGGGTAGATCCCGATGTCGTTCATGGTCGTCCCGCCCGAGAGGTCGGGGTCGAGGCGCCAGTGGTCGGGGCCGTCGACAAAGGAGAGCATGTCGTCGGACATACCGCCAGAGACGCTCACCGGGTCGCCGATGACGCCCTCTCGCAGGAGGTCGCGCGCCCGGCGGGTCGCGGGGTCGGTCTGGACCCGGTAGGCGATCATCAGGGTGACGCCCTCGGCCTCGCAGACCGCGGTCAGTTCGCGGGCGCGTTCTTCGGTGATCTCCATGGGCTTCTCACAGAGGACGTCCTTACCGAGTTCGGCGGCGGCCCGGACGTGATCGAGGTGGAGCGCGTTTGGCGTACAGACGTAGACGGCGTCGTAGGCCTCGCTCGCCTCGCCGTCGGCGAACGCCTCGTAGTCGATGGCGCGTTCGACCTCCGTTCCCTCGACCTCGCTCGGATCCGTGACCGACCCGCTCACCGTCACGGTCGTCTCACAGAAGTCGCTCCCCTCGATCGCGGGGATGGCCTCCTCGGTCGTCCACCAGCCCATCCCGACCATCGCGAACCGGACCGTTCCCTCCTCGCGCTCCTGCCAGTCGCGATCGGTGAACTCGCTCAGGAACTCTGTGACGGACATGTCTCGGGGTTCGGCGGCCGCCCGTTTATATCGTATGCTACCGGTCGTCGGAACCACGCCGCCGATGGAGCCGACCCCTCTATCGGAGGGGAACGCGCTCGCCACCGATTCTCGAAGTCCGAGAAGCGTGATCGGTGGTTTATGTCTGGCCGACGTACAGTTCGACACCGGTATGAAACCCAACGACATCGACCGACGACGCTTCCTCCGAATCGCCGGTGTGACCGCCACCGCGACGCTGGTAGCCGGCTGTACCGCGGCGGACGACTCCGACGACGACGGAAACGGCGGGACGGACGAGGGATCGACACCGGAGGAGAACGGAGACGAGGGCGCCGGCGAGACGGACTTCGTGGGCTCCGAGGAGGAACCGGACTACGGCGGATTCATGGACGACGTTCCCAACTACGAGAGGACCTACGACTTCCGCGGCGAGGAGACCGTCGACGTGGCCGTCGGTGCGGGCGATGGGGGCCTGACGTTCGAGCCGGCGGCGATCATGGTCGACCCCGGTACTACGGTGATATGGGAGTGGACCGGCGAGGGCGGTGCCCACAACGTCACCGGCGAGGACGGGTCGTTCGCGAGCGAACTCGTCGGCGAGGCCGGCCACACGTTCGAACACGCCTTCGAGGAGGCGGGCGTCTACGAGTACGTCTGTACCCCCCACGAGGCCAACGGCATGAAGGGCGCGGTCGCGGTCGCCGACGAATAGACCCTCGACGGACGGGTTCGTCCGGGCTCTTCCGGACCCCGTTTCGAAGCGTATCGTACACCCGAGCCACCGCCATCCCGTCAGCGCGTCGCGAACGCGCCGGCGAGGAGGTACCCGTACCCCAGGACGCCCGAGAGCGTGAGTACCGTTCCCGCACGCTCGACGAGCGCCATCGAACCCCCTGCGCCGACGGCCTGAATCGCGACGCCGACCGCGAGCAGCACGACGGCAGCGAGGGCGGTCCGATCGGTACACCCCCGCCACCGCCCGACGTTCGGCGGGTAGAACTGGAGGGAGACGCCGACGACGGTCATGCCGAGAAAGCCGAGGAGCGTGACTCGGCGGTGGGCGACGACGAGCGCCGGGTCGAGCCCCGCGAGCGCGAACCGGACGCCGAGCGCGACGGCCACGATCCCCCACCCGGCGCCCGCGAGGACGCCGTAGAACGCGATCCGGCGTCGGTCCGACCGCCGGAAAAGTGTCGCGAACCCGACGGCGTACGCGGTCACGGCGAGCGCTTCGATCGACGCGGCGAGGGCGAAGGAACCGCCCGCCGGAAGCGTCGCGGCGAGCAGTATCGGCCCGAGCGCCCCGGCGGGGAGGACGGCGTACACGAGCGACCGCGGCGGCTCGGCCACGAGAAACCGCGGGAACAGCCGGAACCCGAGCGCGAACACGAGGAGCGTCGCGGTCCCCGCGCCCAGTAGATGGGTCGCCCGGGGTCCGTAGCCGTCGAACAGCGGCGGGACGACGCCGTGGAGGGCGAGGGTCTCGTAGCTCCCGATCAGGAGGTACGCCAGCGCGACCGGCACGAACGCGTTCGCCACGCGGTCGACGGCCGCCCGGTGGACGTTCGCGCCGCCGGTCCCCGTCTCCGCGCCCGTGGGGTTGTCCCGGATCGTCCACGCCAGGAGCGCGACGAACAGCGAGACGCCGACGGCCCACGAGAGGGCACCGACGACGCCGACGACGGTCGGCACGCCCGCGATCGGAGCGGCCGCGAGACACGCCACCCCGGTCGCCGTCAGCGGAAGCTGGACGATCGCCACCCGCGGTTCGGCGAGGTCGCGCTCGAAGTACGACGGCACCAGCGAGTAGGCCTTCCCGAAGACGACGTGCAACACGAACCCGTAGAGACCGAGGGCGACCTCCGTCCCGCGGGGGACGCCGACCAGAAGGCTCGCCTGCCAGACGACGAGCGAGCAGACGGCGACGGCGACGTATCGGCGCGCCCAGCGGGAGATCGTCGCGGCGGTCATGGACGACTGTTAGCCCGGCCGCAGAAAGGTCTAGTGCCGTTTCCGGTTCGGCTCGCCCGGGGTCCGATCCGCCACAGCCGGCGAGCGCCGTCACGCTGGCGACGGCTGTCGTATCAGTTATATCACTTCGCCGTGAACGTCCGGTCGGATGGCTCGGGACCCGTTCGCCAAGGAGGACGACCCGGAACCCGCTGACGTCCTCGCCGCGCTCTGTGACGACGACTGCCGGGCGATCGTTCGGAACCTGGAGGGCGCGATGACCGCGAGCGGCGTGTCGGAGGCCTGTGATATCCCGCTCTCGACGACGTACCGGAAATTGGACATGATGGCGGAGGCGACGCTGTTGGAGGAGCTGACGGAGATCCGCACCGACGGGCGCCACACCACCCGCTATCGGATCGGGTTCGACGAGGTATCGATCTCGGTCGCCGAGGACCGAACGCTCGATCTGACGATCTCTCGACCCCCGCGCACCGCCGACGAGCGGCTCGAGGCGCTGTGGTCGGAGGTACGACAGGAGATCTGACGATGGTACACGAAACCGCACCGGATTGGGTAACGGTTGGACTGATCGTGGTCAAGACGCTCGTGGTCGTCATGGGCGGGGCGGTCACGTACTTCGCGTACAAGGCGTTTCGGCGCACCCGGAGCCGTTCGCTCGGACTGCTCTCCGCCGGGTTCGCCCTGGTGACCCTCGGGAGCGCCCTCGCCGGGTTCGCCTTCGAGATCCTCGGGGTGTGGCTCGGCCTCGGCGTACTCGTCGAGGGACTGTTCGTGCTGGCGGGCCTCTCGCTGATCGCCTACTCGCTCACGGAGGGATGAGTCGACGGCCACCACGGCCGCGGCAACGACCCATCGGCCACCGTCATCGAATCACCGAAGCCGGAGGAACCGCCGGTCGTCCGCGCGTTCCGCGCTCGCCGGGTAGACGACGAGGAAATCCCCCTCGTGAAGCGTCGAGATGCTCTTCGGGAGCGTTCCCAACTCGGGATGCCAGCCGCGGGTCCCGCGGCGGGCGCTCATGCAGACGACGAGGTCGTCGGGCGACACGTCGTCACGAAGCAGCGCCAACAGCGCCTTCCAGTCGCTCACGGTCTCGAACCCGACGTCGACCGCCGGCTCGATCCGCTCGACGGCCCGCTCACAGCGTTCGGATTCGCCGACGACGACGCCGCGAACCCGCACGCCGATCCGGGTCGCGAGCGTCTTGACCGTGTGAATCGCCTCGGCGAAGCCCGCGTTCCCGTCGATCCCCGGCGGGAGCAGGAGGACGATCCCTCGGGTGGTGTTGAGCGGCTCGCGGACCCGCGAGACGAGTACCAACTGGCTGGTCCGCCCGAGCACCTGATCGATCACGTCGCCCAGCACCCGCTGACGGCGCGAGCGCGCGCCGTCCCAGCCGATGACGAACGTCGTGATCCGGTTCTCGACGCCCGCGTTGACGATGCCGGAGGCGACGTTGTACTCGAGTCGGGTCCGCGTCTCGACGGGCACCTCCGCCCCGGAGGCGTACTCGGCGGCCCGGTCGAGCATCGACTCGGCGCGCGCCACCCGCCGTTCGACGCCCTCGCCGGGTTCGACGACCGTCAGCACCCGGAGCGCCTCGCCCGAGCGCGGGTCGCGGAGCGCGAACGCGAGGTCGAGCAGCTCCTCGCGGTGTCTCGACCCCGCCGAGAACGGTATCAACACCCGCTGGCGCTCCCCGCGGACGGCACCGCGCTCGCCGGCGACCGCCAGCCGTTTTCCGGCCCGTTCGACGACGGCGGGGCTGATCACGCTGGCGGCGAGGATCATCACCACGACGGCGTTGACCATGTCCCCGTCGAAGCCCTCGATCCCGAGGCGAAAGCCCACGAGGACGATCGCCAGTGCCGCGGCGGCCTGCCCCAGCGAGAGGCCGAACATCCCCGCGACCTGCTCGCGGTCGAAGCCGTAGAGCCGCCCCGTGAGCCACGCCGCGGCGAACTTCGTGACCAACACGCTCGCGACCAGCACGCTCGCGATCAGGAGCGTCCGCGGGCCCTCGGCGACCGCGCGGACGTCGACGAGCATCCCCACCGAGAGCAGGAAGAAGGGGATGAACAGCGCGTTGCCCACGAACTCGATGCGGTTCATCAGCGTCCCGTGTTCGGGGATCAGCCGGTTCAACACGAGCCCCGCCAGAAAGGCGCCGACGATGGGCTCGACGCCCGCCACCTCGGCGAGGTA
The DNA here is from genome assembly GCF_030287405.1 of Halalkalicoccus sp. NIPERK01. Taxonomy (NCBI): domain Archaea; kingdom Methanobacteriati; phylum Methanobacteriota; class Halobacteria; order Halobacteriales; family Halalkalicoccaceae; genus Halalkalicoccus; species Halalkalicoccus sp. NIPERK01. The sequence goes on from NZ_JASVVV010000003.1 coordinate 335,431, forward strand.
CGCACAGACGAACAGGGTGCTCATGACGAAGAGGAACTCGAAGTAGCTCTCCTCATCGACGGTGCGGAAGAACCACGTCCCGACTCGCGGGACGAGGACCCAGACGCCGGCGAAAAAGAGCGCGAGGCCGATTCCCAAGCGCACCCAGAACGCCGCGTCGAGCGCACCCTGCGCCGAGGCCGCGACCACCGCGAGCACGAGCAGCGCCAGCGTGTCCGTGAGGATCGTCCCGCCGATGGTCGCGGTCATCGCCTCGTCCGTGACGATTCCCAGCTTGTTGGCCACCGGGTAGGCCAACAGGGTGTGCGAGGCGAATATCGAGGCGAACAGCGCCGCCGCCGGGATCGAGAGGCCGAGTACGAGCACGCCCGCGACCGTTCCCACTGCCTGCGGGATCACGAACGAGAGCAGACCGAAGACGACGCTCCGGTCGACGCTCGTCGCGAACTGATCGACGTCGATCTCGAGGCCCGCGACGAACATGAGGTAGATCAGCCCGACCTCCCCCAGCAGAACGATCGTCTCGCCGCGTTCGAGCACGCCCAGCGCGTTCGGGCCGATCGCCGCCCCGACGAGGATCACGCCGACGATCCCGGGCAGGCGATAGCGCTGGAAGAAGAGCGGTGCGGCGAGGAAGACGATCATCGCGAGCGCGAAGATCAGTACGGGGTCCGAGACGGGGAGCCCGGAGACGGCCGGCCGGATCATCGCCTCGGCTCTCGACGCGGTCGTCGCCCGACGGCCGCCGCCCGGTCGTCGTCTCTCGATCCCATCGGCAGGTACCCCGATGGAGTCGGGCCAGCCACATAAACCCGTTCCGTTGTGTTGACACGACCGCCAGCGGTTTCATGCCGGCTCCCGTCTACCCGTCGGCATGGACAAACGGTCGCTCGCGATCAGCCTCCTCCTGCTCGGCCTCGCGTTCGTAGGCGTGATTCACACGATCGCCGACTTCGCCTACGGCACCGGTCTCTCGGGGATCGGGATCCCCCTGATCGGAATCGCGCTCGTCGGTCTCGTTCTCGTGAACCGTTAGGCCCGCTTCGCACCCTCGCGCCGTGCGTGCCTTTTCCCTCGATCGACGAATACCCGCACCGAAAACCGATCGGCCGCAGCGATGTTCGACCGGTCAGTCCCGCTTCGCACCGGGGTTCGTCACTGCGCCGTTTGCGGCCGATCCGAACAGCGCGCCGTATTTCGCGAGGACGCCGGTGGTGTACTGGGGTTCGCGTCGCTCCCAGTTCTCGCGGCGTTCTGCTAGCTCGCCGTCGCTCACGTCGACCGAGAGGGTTCGCTCGCGGATGTCCACGGTCACGATATCGCCCTCTTCGACCAGCGCAATCGGGCCGCCGTCGGCGGCCTCGGGCGCGACGTGACCGATCATCGGCCCGCGGGTCGCCCCCGAGAACCGGCCGTCCGTCAGCAGCGCCACGTCCTCTTCGTGGCCCTGGCCGACCACGGCGGCGGTAACGCCGAGCATCTCGCGCATGCCGGGCCCGCCGCGAGGCCCCTCGTTGCGGATGACGAGGACGTCGCCCGAGGAGACGTGCCCCTCCTGGACGTACTCCATCGCGTCCTCCTCGTTCTCGAACACCCTGGCGGGGCCCTCGTGGTGGAAGGCGTCGTCGCCCGTCACCTTCAGCACCGCGCCATCGGGTGCGAGGTTACCAGTCAAAATCTTGATCGCGCCCTCCTCCTGGTAGGGCTCGTCGGTGGTGTAGATGAAGTCGGCGTCGACCGCGTCGTCGTCGGGGATCTCGCCTGCGTCCTCCAGGTGTTCGAGTTCCTCCTCGATGGTGCGTCCGGTGACGGTCATCGCGTCGCCGTGGACGTGGCCCGCTTCGAGCAGGCGACGCATCACCACGGGGACGCCGCCCTGTTCCCAGAGGTCCTTCATGACGCGCGTGCCGCCGGGCTGGAGGTTCGCGATCTTGGGCGTTCTCCTGGAGATCTCGTCGAACTCCTCGATGTCGAGGTCGATCCCGGCCTCGGCGGCCATCGCCAGCAGATGTAACACGGCGTTGGTCGAGCCGCCCATCGCGACCTGCACGGCGATGGCGTTCTCGAAGCTCTCTTTCGAGAGGATCTCGGAGGGAGTGCGCTCGGCCTCGACACATTCGAGCGCGAGTTCGCCGGCCCGGCGCGCGACCTCGTAGCGCTCGTCGGTCTCGGCCGGCGCGCCCGCTGATCCCAGCGGCGCGAGCCCGATCGCCTCGCTGATCGAGGCCATCGTGTTTGCGGTGAACATCCCGCCACATGAGCCCGCGCCGGGGCAGGCCTCGTGTTCCATTTCGACCAGCTCCTCCTCGCTCATCTCGCCGGAGCTCACGGCGCCGACGCCCTCGAAGACGTTTTGTACCGTTATCTCGCGGCCCTCGTGCTCGCCGGGCATGATCGAGCCGCCGTAGAGGAAGACCGAGGGAAGGTCGGTGCGGATGGCAGCCATCATCATCCCGGGGAGGTTCTTATCACAGCCCGCGACCGTCACCAGCGCGTCCATGCGCTCGCCGAACGCCACGAGTTCGACGGAGTCGGCGATGACCTCCCGCGAGATCAGGCTGGCTTTCATGCCCTCGGTCCCCATCGAGATGGCGTCGGAGATGGTGATCGTCCCGAACTCGATTGGCATCCCCTCGGCGTCGTCGACGCCTTCAATCGCCGCGTCGGCCACGTCGTCGAGGTGGACGTTACACGGCGTGATGTCGGCGGCGGGGTTGGCGACCCCGACCATCGGCGAGGACAGATCCTCGTCGTCGTAGCCCATCGCACGGAACATCGCCCGATGGGGTGCGCGTTCGACCCCCTCGGTCACCTCGCGGCTCGGCAGGTCCTCGCGTTTCTCGCGTCTCTCGCGACGTTGTCGCTGTTGCGGCGTGTTACTCATATCCAATCGGCCGGTTCGGAGGGGTTAAAAGCTGCCGATGACGGGTGTTTTCACGATCGGAGATAACGTCCATCCATGGCACGCGTACTGGTCGTCGCCGACGACCTCACCGGCGCGACCGACACCGCCCACGCGTTCGCGAAACGGGGGTACGAGACGGCTGTACAGGTCGACCCGGACGGGATACCCCCGAACGCGACCGTTCTCGCGGTCAACACCGACTCCCGGTACGCCGGCCCCGGGACGGCCGCCGATCGGGTCGACCAAGCGATCTCGAGAACCGACGCGTCGATCGTCTACAAGAAGATCGACTCCACCCTCCGTGGAAACGTCGAAAGCGAGGTCGAGGCCGCCATGGACTGCGGGTTCGACCGCGCGCTGTTCGCGCCCGCTTCGCCCGCCGTCGGCCGGCTCACCGCCTGCGGCTACCACCTCGTGGACGGTCGACTGCTGACCGACACCGAGTACGCCGAGGACCCGAACGGCCCCACGAACGCCCACCTGCCGGCGCTGTTCGAGGGGTTGGGCCGCCCCGTCGGGCATCTCGGGGTCGAGACGGTCGCAACCGGCTCGAACGCCGTCCGCGAGGCGCTTGCCAACGACCCTTCGAAGGCGCTCGTCGTCTGTGACGCGACCCACGACCGCCACCTCGCGACGATCGCACGGGCGGGCGGCGAACTCGAGGGCGCAACGCTCTACGTCGGCAGCGCCGGTCTCGCCGAGTACGTCGCCGTTCCGGGCGACCCCGACGGCGCCTCATCGCACCCGGGTGCCGTCGGCGACGGCGGCGCGCTCGGGATCGTCGGCAGCGTCAGCGAGCGCTCGTTGGAACAGCTCTCGGCGCTCCCCGAGGAGTGGGTACTCGCGATCGGCCCCGAGGCGCTGCTCGCCGATCCCGAGGGTGCGGGTCGGGAGGCGGGCCAGCAGGTCGAAAAGCGCCTCGCGGACGGCCAGCACGCCGTCGCCACGGCCGCGCCGGATCGAGCGGCGGTCGAGCGCACCCTCGAACTCGGTCGGGATCGGGATCTCGACGACGAGGCGATCCGGGCGCGGGTCGCTCGAGCGCTCGCGTATACGGCGCATGCGAGCATCGAGGACGCGGCTGGACTGTTCGTCACCGGCGGGGAGGTGGCGATGGCGGTTCTCGGCCGACTCGAGGTTCGAGCCCTCTCGCTCTCGGGCGAGGAGATCGAGGCGGGGGTCCCGGTCGGTCGAATCGACGGCGGGATCGCGGACGGTACGCCGGTCGTCACCAAGGCGGGCGGGTTCGGGAGCAGGGAGACAGCGGTTAACTGCCTGCGGTCCCTCGGTGGCGACCATGAGTAAGCCCACGATCGGAATCACGATGGGCGATCCGGCGGGGATCGGCCCCGAGATCATCGTCACGGCGTATCGCGAGCTACGGGAGGCGGCCGATCCGGTGGTGATCGGCGACGCCGGGGTCGTCGAGGCCGCCTGCGAGGTCTGCGGGTCAGCCCTCGGGATCGAGCGGGTCGACTCGCCCGAGGAGGCCTCGTTCGAGCGCGACCGGATTCCGGTGCTCGATCTGGACAACGTCGACGAGTTGGTGCGGGGCGTCGTCCGCGAGGCCTACGGGAAAGCGAGTCTCGAGTACATCGAACGCGCGATCGAACTCGCACAGGCGGGCGGGATCGACGCCATCACCACCGCGCCGATCAACAAGCAGTCGACCGAACTCGCGGGCAGCGAGTACGCGGGCCACACGGGGATGCTCGCCGACTACACGGGTACGGAAAACTACTCGATGATGCTGATCGAGGGCGATCTCCGGGTCACGCACGTCAGCACGCACGTTCCCCTCAGGGAAGCCTGCGACCTCGTGAGCGAGGAGGCCGTCCTCGACACCATCCGGGTGACCGACGAGGCGCTTCGCGAGTTGGGAATCGCGGAGCCGACGATCGCCGTCGCCGGACTGAACCCCCACGCAAGCGACGGGGGACTGCTCGGGTCGGAGGACGGCGCGGAGATCGAACCCGCCGTCTCGCGCGCCCGCGAGGAGGGAATCGACGTCTTCGGACCGGAATCGCCCGACACGGTCTACGTGCAGGCGGCCCGCGGCGCCGCGGACTGCGTCGTCTCGATGTACCACGACCAGGGCCACATCCCGATCAAGATGCTCGGCTTCGCCGAGGGCGGGGCGGTCTCGGGCGTGAACGTCACGATCGGCCTACCGATAATCAGGACGAGCGTCGACCACGGCACCGCCTTCGACATCGCGGGCGAGGGGATCGCCAGCGAGCGGAGCCTATTGGAGGCCGTCGAGGTCGCGAGCGGGATGGCCGGGAATCGAACCCGGGTTGAAGCGGGAGGTGAGGGGGCGTGACCCTCGAGTTTCCCGACCGCGAGACGCTTCGCGGCGCGAACGACGTCGAACCCGACGACTTGCCCCGGTTCGCGCGCGCGACCCGCGAGCGCGCGGTCGATTCGATTTCCGACGTCGAGGGCGCCGCCCGCGAGGCAGTCTCTGACCTGCCGCTCGACTCGCTCGATCCCGGCGCGGAAGTCGCGATCACCGCCGGGAGCCGCGGCATCCACGACATGCCCGCACTGCTGGAGGCGGCGGTCGACGAACTGCGCGAGCGGGGGTTCGAGCCCGCCGTGATCGCCGCGATGGGATCCCACGGCGGGGCGACGGGCGAGGGCCAGCGCGAGACGCTCGAAGCGCTCGGGATCACCGAGGACCGTCTCGGGTGCGCGATCCACACGTCGATGGATGTCGACGAAATCGGGCGCGATAGTCTGGATCGGCCGGTCTACGTCGCCGAGGACGCGCTCGCGATGGACGCGGTGATCCTCGCCAACCGGATCAAACCCCACACCGACTTTCACGGACCGGTCGAGAGCGGCCTCTGTAAGATGGCGGTGATCGGACTGGGAAAGCACCGCGGCGCCGAGTCGCTGCACAACGCGGGGCTAGCCTCTGATTTCAGCGAGGTGATCCGGGAGCGCGCCGAGTTGATCATCGAGGAGAGTCCAGTCATCGGGGGAATCGGGCTGATCGAGGACGCCGCCGACAGGGCGGCCCACGTCGAGGGCGTGCCCGCGGATCGCATCCTGGAGCGCGAACCAGAACTCCTCGACATCGCCCGCGAGGAGCTTCCGACCCTGCCCGTCGACGACCTCGACGTTCTGATCCTCGACGAGATGGGCAAGGACGTCTCGGGGACGGGCATGGACACCAACGTGATCGGCCGGGTGCTCTTTCACGGCGAGGACGAACCCGATTCTCCACGGATTACGCGGATCTACGCGCGCTCGCTCACGCCCGCCTCCCACGGCAACGGCGTGGGACTGGGGCTGGCCGACTTCGTTCATCGGAGCGTCGTCGACGAACTGGACCTCGGGGACACGTACGTCAACATCGTCACCAGCGGCGAGACCACGCGGGCGCGCATCCCCCTCGTCGTCCCCGACGACCTGACCGCTCTCGTACTAGCGTGTTCGACCACCGGGGTCGCCGACCCCGCCGACCTGCGGGTCGCTCGGATCGAGAACACGATGGAGCCCGACGACCTGCTGGTTTCGGAACCCGTCGCCCGCGAGTTGGCGAGCCGCGAGGACGTCTCGGTCGGCGAACTCGAACCGCTCGGATTCGAGGACGGGAAACTCGAACCTCTCGACTGAGGAGTTACCGGGACGGAAACCCCTTTGGGGGTGCTTCCCGGATCGACGTGTATGACCGTACCCGACGGTTCGTTCACCGGCGTGCTGTGCCCGATCGTCACCCCCCTCGATGGGGACGGGGTCGACGAGGAGTCGCTCGCATCGCTGACCGAGTTCATCCTCGAAAACGGCGTCGACGGCCTCTTTCCCTGCGGCACCACGGGAGAGTTCGCGAGCCTCGCGCCCGAGGATCGAAGCCGCGTCATCGGGACCGTCGCGGAGGCCGCGGGCGACGCGCCCGTGATCGCCGGCGCGGCGGGCACGAGCGTCCCCGAGACCCTCCAGCGCATCGAGGAGGCCGAGGCCGCGGGCGCGGACGCGGCGGCCATCGTCGGCCCCTATTTCCACACCGCCAACGACCCGGCCGGCACCGAGCGGTTCTTCGAGGCGATCGCCGACGAGAGCGCCCTACCGCTGTACCTCTACAACATCCCAATGTACGTCGGGAGCGAGATCCCCGCCGAGACGGTGGGGGCGCTCGCCGAACACGAGTCCGTGCGGGGGATGAAAGACACCAGCGGCGACCTCTCCTATTTCCTCTCGGTCGACCGCCGGACCCCCGAGGAGTTCGTCCTCTTTCAGGGCTTCGACACCCTCCTTGTACCCGCACTGCGGATGGGATCGAACGGCGGCGTCCACGCGCTGGCGAACGTCATCCCCGAGGTCTTCGCCGAACTGCTCGGCTCGGCCGACGGCGAACGCGGGGCCGAACTCCAGCGCGAGGCGGTCGCGCCGCTGTTCGAACTCTGCGTCGAGTACGGCTTCGCCCCGGCGACGAAGGCCGCGCTGGTCCACCGCGACGTGATCCCGAGCGACGAGGTTCGGCCGCCGCTGGTCGAACTCAACGACGAGGCGAAGGAGGCGATCGGCGAGGCGGTCGACCGGGCGCTCTCGGTTTAGAGCGGGACGAGCGCCGAGAGGACGAGGACGATCAGCAGTCCCGAGACGGACATCACCGTCGCGACCGCCGAGTAGGTCTTGAACGTCTCCATCTGGGTGAGGCCGGCGACCTCGCTGATGATCCAGAAGCCGCTGTCGTTGTACCACGGCGCGATCATGCCGCCGAAGCCGACGGCCATCATCAGGTAGACCGGGTTGGCGGCGAACCCGCCCGCGAGCGGGGCCATGATCGCCGCGCCGGTCAGGATCGCGACCGTGCCCGAGCCCTGTGCGACCCGGATGACCGCGGCGATCAGCCACCCCGCGACCAGCAGTCCGAGGCCGAGTTCCTGCAGGCCCCCGGCGATGTACTCGCCGACGCCCGCCGCCGCGAGCATCGCCCCGAAGGTGCCGCCCGCCGCCGTGATGGCTATGATGTTGCCGCCGCTCTTGATCGCCTCGGTCAACTCGTTCCCGAAGCGTTCCTTGTCGCCGGCCATCTCCATGCGGAAGAAGGTGAACGCCGAGAGCAACGCGGCGGCCGTCAGCGCGAAGTTCGGGTCGCCGAGAAAGGAGGTGAGGGCGTCGATCGGGCCGCCCGCCGCGATCGCGCCCTCCTCCGCGAGCACGCCCGCGACCGTGTTCGAGGCGATCAGCACGACGGGAACGACGATCGGCAGCGACGACTCGAGGAGGCCGGGCAGCGCGCTGGTCGGGCGCTCGGTCCGCTCGCGGAGGTCCTCGGGCGAGGAGCCCATCGCCTCCCGGAGCGGGAAGTCCTCGCGACCGTGGAGAAAGCGGCCGTAGACCACGCCGCCGAGAATCGAGGCCGGCAGCGCGACGATCGAGCCGACGACGATCGCCAGCCCGAGATCCACGTTCAGTTCGGCGGCCATCGCCAGCGGGCCGGGCGTCGGCGGGACGAGCATGTGTGTCGCGAGCGCCCCCGCCGCGAGCACCGAGACGTACAGCGAGAACTTGATCCCCGTCCGGGCCTTCATCGAGCGCCCCAGCGGCGCGAGCAGGTAGAAGACGTTGTCGAAGAACACGGGTATGGAGAGGACGTAACTCGATCCCAGCAGGGCGTACTCGGACCTTCCCTCGCCGGTCACGGAGAGAAAGGCCCGGACGATCCGGTCGGCGGCCCCGCTGTCCATCAGCGTCTTGCCGATGATCGCGGCCATCAGGATCGGGATCCCGATCGAGACCATCACGTCGCCGAACGACTGGGCGATCTCGGCGGGCACGTCGGCGAACGGCACCGCCGGGGTGGCGACCCCGATCGCCATCGCCGCGAGGATCAGCCCCACGAACGCGGGGAGTTTCAACCAGACGAGCAACAGTACGACCGCCGCCACGCCGATGGCGAAGGAGACCATCGGGTTCTCGAGTACCATGGTGTCGTGTGTCGATCATGGTCGTCCGTAGTAAACCTTGGCCTCGTGGTAATCCCGTCACCCTCTCGCGGTTCGCTCCGGTCCCCCCAGCAGGTATCCGGTACTGCTGGTCCGCGCCGAGGAGTGGCCGGGAGCGATGGCGGGATTGCCACCGTCGAAACGCCCTTTTCCTGGATCCCCGAACCCCCGTCGATGACGGTCCGAGTGACCACCGGCGGCCGACTCCACTTCGGGTTCCAGAACCTCTCGCTCGCCCACGAGCGTCTCTACGGGAGTCTGGGGCTCGCAGTCGAGCGGCCGCGGCTGGTCGTCGACTGCGAGCGCGCCGAGGGCGTCCGGGCCGAACACCCGGACGCCGAACGCCTCGCCCGCCGCGTCGTCGACCTCCTCGACGTGCCCGGCGCGCGCGTCTCGGTCCGCGAGACCCTCCCCCCGCACGCCGGCCTCGGAAGCGGCACCCAGTTCGCGCTAGCGGTCCTCTCGGGGATCGCCCGCGCCTACGACCGCGAGCCGCGAGTCCGCGAGCGCGCCCCGCCCTTGGGGCGGGGCGGGCGAAGCGGCGTCGGGATCGCCACCTTTCGGGAAGGGGGGTTCGTCCTCGACGCGGGCCATCCCGCGACGCGCTTTACCGCCGAACGCCCCCGCGACGGAACCTGGGAGGTGCCGCCGGTACTCGCGCGCCACCCGGTTCCGGACCACTGGCGGTTCCTCCTCGTCGTCCCCGACATCGGTCCCGGAAAGAGCGGTTCCGAGGAGGACGCGGACATGCGGGCGGTCGTCGAGCGCGCGAGCCCCGGCATCGCCGACGAGATCACGGCGATCTGCGCCCGGCGGGTGTTGCCGGCGGTCGTCGAGGGCGACCTCGCTACCTTCGGATCGGGCGTCGCGGAGGTCGGCAGGCTCAACGGCGCGTGGTACGCCGACGCACAGGGCGGCGTGTACCGCCCGCCCATCGGCGAGGTCGTCCGCGAACTCGAATCCGACCCCGCGATAGCGGGCGCGGGCCAGTCCTCGTGGGGGCCGGTCGTCTACGGCGCCACCGACCGCGACCGCGCCGAGGCCGCCCGCGAGGCCGGACGGCGGGCGCTCTCGCGGGTCGACGTCGATGGCGAGGTTCACGTCGTCGCCGGTCGCAACGAGGGCGCTCGAATCGACTGACGGCCCTCCTCGCTCGCCTCCGGCGGGTTCGACCGACGCGTTACGGTTGTTTGCTGTAGTCCTCCTCGCCCTCGTGTTCCTCCTCGCCGTGTTCCTCCAGTTCCTGTTGCGTGTCGAAGGTCTCGTCACAGATTAGACAGCGGAACTCGTCTTCCTCCTCCACTTCGTCCGGTTCCCTCGGTTCCCCTAGCTCGTCGCCCTGGTCTTTCTCGTCCCCCTCCGTGTGATCATTTCCCATAGGACGAAACTCGATTCATTACCGGTTAATCGTGGACCTTGCGTTTGAAAGCGAATTATGTGTCGGAACGGGTGCGTCGCCGACCCGGCCTCACGTCGCGGTCGGGAACCGAGGTTCAAGTGGGTACGTCCACTACGGACCCATCATGCAGTTCTGTCCCGAATGCGGGTCGATGATGAAGGCCGAGGGCGAACGGTGGGTCTGCGGGTCGTGTGGCGCGGCGGTCCCGCGGGACCGCGAGGCCGAATCCGAGTTCGTCTCGACCGAGGAGCAGAGCGGTGACGAACTGATCGAGACCGAGGAGGGCGCGGAGTTCGAGGGCAAACCCACCGCGCGCGACGTCACCTGCGAGGAGTGCGGCGCGAGCGAGGCGTGGTACACGATCAAACAGACCGGCAGCGCCGACGAACCCCCGACGCGATTCTTCAAGTGCAAGGAGTGCGGCTATCGCTGGCGCGAGTACAACTGACCCGGGCGGTCAGATTCCGATCTCCGCCCGGCGGAGCAGTTGGGCGTTGACCGCGACGATGACCGTGCTCGCGGACATCAACACGGCGCCGACCGCGGGCGAGAGCAGGATCCCGACCGGCGCGAGGATGCCGGCCGCGAGCGGCAGCGCGAAGACGTTGTACCCCGCCGCCCAGACGATGTTCTCCTGCATCTTCCGGTAGCTCTTCGCGCTCAGTCGAACGAGGGTCGCCACGTCCCGCGGGTCGTTCTCGACGAGGACGACCTCGGCCGACTCGACGGCGACGTCCGTCCCGGAGCCGATGGCGATGCCCACGTCCGCGCGGGTCAGCGCCGGGGCGTCGTTCACCCCGTCGCCGACCATCGCGACGAGGTCGCCCCGCTCCTGTAGCTCGACGATCTTCTCGTCCTTGTCCTCGGGCAGCACCTCCGCGAAGTAGGTGTCGATGCCCAGATCGGCGGCCACGGCGCGCGCGACGTCCTCGGTGTCGCCGGTCAGCATCGCGACCTCGACACCCATCCCGTGGAGCGCCTCGATCGCCTGCCGGCTCTCCTCGCGAACGACGTCCGCGAGCGCGACCGCCCCGGCGGCCTGGCCGTCCCGAATCAGGTAGACGACGCCCTGTCCGCGCGAGCCGACCTCCTCGGCGAACGCCGCGAGGCGTTCGGGGAGTTCGACGTCGAGGTGGCGAAGCAGGTTCGGGCCGCCGACGTGGATCGTCTCACCGTCTCCGATTCCCCCGCCGTTCTCGGGTATCGTGACGGCCTCGACTTCGACCGTCGCGCGCACGCCCCGACCCTCGAGGGCCTCGAACCCACGGACCGCGGGGACGGACAGCGCCCGTCTGTCGGCCTCCTCGCGGATGGCCGCCGCGATCATGTGCTCGGAGTCGCCCTCGGCGGCGGCCATCAGCGCCAACAGTCCGTCCTCGCTCCAGTCCTCGACTGTGGCCACGTCGACGACGCCCTGCTCGCCCCTCGTGAGCGTGCCGGTCTTGTCGAAGACGACGATGTCGAGGTTGCGCGCCTCCTCCATGGCGATCCGGTCGCGCACGAGGATTCCGTTTCGTGCCGCCATCGACGTGTTGATCGCCACCACGAGGGGGACGGCGAGTCCGAGCGCGTGCGGACAGGCGATCACCAGCACCGTCACGACGCGTTCGACCACCGCGAGTCCGAAGCCGACCGCGACGGTCCACGCGACGGCGGTGATCGCCGCCACGCCGAGTGCCGCATAGAAGAGCCAGCCGGCGGCCCGATCCGCGAGCACCTGCGTCCGGGACCGGCTCTCCTGGGCCTCCTCGACGAGTCGCACGATTCCGGAGAGCATCGTCTCGTCGCCGGTCGCGCTCACGCGGACTCGAAGGCTTCCGTCCCGGTTGGTCGTCCCGCCGATCACCTCGTCGCCGGGCCCCTTCTCGACCGGCCTGGATTCGCCGGTGATCATCGCCTCGACGACGTTCGACTCGCCCCCTTCGACGACGCCGTCGGCGGGGACGTTCGCGCCGGGGCGGACGAGCACGAGGTCGCCCTCCGCGAGGCCGTCGATCGACACGTCCTCGATTTCGCCCGTCCCGGTGACGCGCTCTGCGGTATCGGGCAGCAGTTCGGCGAGTTCGTCGAGCGCGCCCGAGGCCCGCCTGACCGATCGCATCTCGATCCAGTGGCCGAGCAAGAAGACGACGATCAGCGTCACGAGCTCCCAGAAGAACGGCTCGCCGATCCCGAACGCGACGGCGGCGACGCTGTAGACGAACGCGACCGAGATGGCGAGCGAGATCAGGAGCATCATCCCGGGCTCGCGGTTTCGCGCCTCGACGGCCCCCATGCGGAGGAACGGGATTCCGCCGTAGGCGAAGACGATCACGCCGAAGACGGGGGCGACGAACGCGCCGCCGGGAACGGTCGGTATCGTGAATCCGAGCCACTCCTGTAGCATCGGACTGTAGGCGAGGACGGGGAGTGCGAGGACGAGACAGACGAAAAAGCGCGTCTTGAACATCGCCTCGTGGCCCGAGTGATCGACGTGCGCTCCGCGGTCGTGGCCGGCGGCGTGTCGTCCGTGTTCCTTCGCGTGTTCGCCTTCCGTGGCCGGCGTTTCGTTCGGTTTCCTCGCGTCCGCCCCGTCCGCCGACATGGTGCAGACCCGACAGCACGGACAGCGCCGGTCGGTCGGCCGATCGCTTTTCGTTGCGGTTCTCGTCGGGTGGCCCGAGTCGTGCTGGTGGTCAGAGTGATCGTCTGCCACGCGCCTCACTCCGTGCGCTGTAGGAGTTCGCGTCGTTCCTCGAACTCCTCGGTCGACATCTCACCGCGCGCGTAGGCGGTCCGGAGCTCCGCTATCGCGGCGTCGGACTCCCGCTCGTCGGAGCCACCGAGCGCCCCGTAGAGCAGGTAGCCGCCGACGAGGACGATCAGGAGGACGCTCGCCCACCCGAGGAGCCACGGCCAGCCCGTACCCGCCGTGCCCGCCCAGCCCATGTGGCCGAACCCGACCAGCGGCATCATGAACAGCATCATCAACAGCGGGGCGAGCAGGACGACGATGGCGACGAGCACCACCGCCCGGACGAGGGAGTCTGTGGTCGGCATGACGGTAGCTCACCTCGATCGTACACGCCAACCGGTTATCCCTTTGACGCTTGTGATCGTTCGGCCCGGCCCGCGTGATGGCTTGGAATCCACGGTGAAGGGCGACGTGCTCGAACGAGGGTTCGCGTATCGGACCGTCCGTCGTTGTCCAGAAATTAACTCGAATTCGAGACAACGTTCGCGGATAACAGGGACTTTTAGAGGGGGGCCGTGTTGTGGTCACGCATGGACGACGAGTTGCACAACCGGACCGTCAACCAGGACGTCCGGGAACTCGGCGCGCTCGTGGGGGATACGATCCGCGAACAGGCCTCACGGGACGACTTCGAGACCGTCGAGACCCTCAGGACCGCCTCGATCGCCTATCGCGACGGGGAGGCCGACTCGCGAGAAGGCCTCCACCAGATACTCGACCGCCTCCGGCCCGACCGCGAGAGCATCGTCGCGCGCGGGTTCACCACCTACTTCGAACTGATCAACCTCGCGGAGGAGCGAGAACGGGTGCGCGCGATCCGCCGCGCCTCCCAGGAGCGATCGCTCGGGGACAGCCTCGAGGTCGCCGCCGAGGTGCTCGCCGAGGAGGACGAGCGGACGGCGAGGCAGGTCCTCGAGGACGTCCTCATCGAACCCACCTTCACGGCCCACCCGACGGAGGCCCGCCGGAAGACCGTCAAGTCGAAGCTCCGGTCGGTCGCGCTCGACCTCGAGACCCTCGACGAGCGCACCCTCACCGACAAGGAGCGGAGCCACGTCGACCGGACCATCGAGAGCGAGGTCGTCAGCCTCTGGCAGACCCCCCAGGTACGGTACCGCCGGCCCGAACCGACCGACGAGGCGATCAACGTCCAGTGGTACCTCGAGAACACCATCTTCGACGTGGTCGGCGAGGTCTACGACGAGTTCGAGGCGGCCCTCGAGGACGTCGACCACGACATCGACGTTCCCAAACTGTTCGAGTTCCGCTCGTGGGCCGGCAGCGACCGCGACGGCAACCCCTACGTCACCCCCGAGGTGACCGCCGAGACCCTCGATCGCCAGCGACGGGTCGTCCTCGAACGCTACCGGGACGCGCTCAAACGCCTCTCCGGGGTGTTGAGCCAGGACGGGAGCCGGATCGACGCCGGCGAGAGCTTCGAGAAGTCGCTGACGGCCGACCGCGAGCGCCTCCCGGGGGTCGCCCGCGAGGCCGAGGAGCGCTACCCGCGCGAGCCCTACCGCCAGAAGCTGAAGCTGATGCGCGAGCGCATCGACCGGATCGACGACGTCCGCCCCGGCGGCTACGAGGACGCGACGGAGTTCCGCGCCGATCTGGACGTCCTCGCCGAGAGCGCCGAGGAAAACGGCGGCGAGAGCGTCGTTTCGGCCCACGTCGATCCCCTCCGTAGGCAGGTCGACACGTTCGGCTTCTCGCTGGCGAGTCTCGACCTGCGCGACCACCAGGAGAACCACACCGAGGCCGTCGCGGAGGCGCTCGCGCTCGAGGGGATCGATTATCGGGATCTCTCCGAGGACGAACGGATCGAGACGCTCACCGAGGCCGTCCTCCAGGACGAACGGGTGATCGACCCCGAAGCGCTCTATCGCGACGAGGACGTCGAGATCTCCGAGACCGCCCGCACGGTACTGGAGCTGTTCGCCCGGTTGGCCGACTGGCAGGCCGAGTACGGCGACGACGCCATCGACACCTACGCCATCTCGATGACCGAGGAGCCGAGTCACGTCCTCGAGGTGCTCTTCCTGGCCGAGCAGGCGGGCGTGATCGCGCTGCCCGACCACTCCGGACTGGACATCGTCCCCCTGCTCGAGACCGAGTACGCGCTCTCGGGCGCGCGCCGGATCATGGGGACGCTCTTCGAGAACGAGGCCTACAGCCGGGCGCTCGCGGCGCGCGGGGACACACAGGAGATCATGCTCGGGTACTCCGACTCGAACAAGGAGAACGGCTTCCTGGCGGCGAACTGGTCGCTGTACGACAACCAGCGCCGCCTCGCGGCGATCACCGACGACTTCGACGTGACGATGCGGCTGTTTCACGGCCGCGGGGGATCGATCTCCAGAGGGGGTGGCCCGATGAACGAGGCGCTGCTCGCGCTGCCCAACGAGTCGGTCTCGGGGCAGGTGAAGTTCACCGAACAGGGCGAGGCCATCGCCGAGAAGTACGCCAACCCCCGGATCGCGGAGCGAAACATCGAGCAGATGGTCAACGCACAGGTGCGCGCGCGCCAGCGCTCGCTGCACGAACCCGAGGAGGAGGTCGACGAGGAGTGGGCCGCGGCGATGGAGACGATGGCCGACGCCGCCCGCGAGGAGTACCGCGACCTGCTCGAGAGCGAGGGGTTCGTCCGCTACTTCGAGCAGGCAACCCCAATCACCGTGATCGAGGAACTCAACCTCGGCTCCCGGCCCGCCTCCCGGAGCGGCGAGCGCACAGTTGAAGACCTCCGGGCGATCCCGTGGGTGTTCTCGTGGACCCAGTCCCGGTGTATCATCCCCGGCTGGTACGCGCTGGCCTCGGGGATCGACGCCTACCTGGACGGCGCGAGCGGCGACGCCGCGAGCGAAGGCGGTGACATGGAGACCCTCCAGGAGATGTACGAGGAGTGGCCCTTCTTCCGAACCACGCTGGACAACGCCGCGCTGGCGCTCGCCCGGACGGAGATGGAGATCGCCGCCGAGTACGCCGGACTGGCCGAGTCCTCGCTGCGCGAGACGTTCTTCCCCCGGATCGAGGACGAGTACGAACGCGCCTCGGAACTGGTGACCGCGATCGCGGGTCGCGACGCGCTGGTCCGCCGTGACTGGCTCGAGGAGAGCCTCCGGCGGCGCAACCCCTACGTCGACCCGCTGAACCTGCTGCAGACCCACCTGCTTGGCCAGACCCACCGCACCGACGCCGAGGAACGCACCCTCCGGCTCACCGTCAAGGGGATCGCCGCCGGCATGAAGAACACCGGCTAGTACGTCAGACGGAGGCCGTCGAGCCACGGCTCCTTCGCGTTCGTCAC
Organism: Halalkalicoccus sp. NIPERK01; assembly: GCF_030287405.1. Taxonomy (NCBI): domain Archaea; kingdom Methanobacteriati; phylum Methanobacteriota; class Halobacteria; order Halobacteriales; family Halalkalicoccaceae; genus Halalkalicoccus; species Halalkalicoccus sp. NIPERK01. The sequence continues at coordinate 351,736 of NZ_JASVVV010000003.1, forward strand.
CCAGTCGACGAGGCCGACGGCCTGCCTGATGGTCACGAAGTTGTACGTGCGGTTCCAGGGGTAGTCGATGTCGTACTCCGCCTCCCCGGAGCCGCGATAGAGCGCCGCGAGCACCTGGTGGACGCCGTACTTCTCCTCGAACAGCCGGTTGCGCACGTCGCGGAGGTCGGAGTTCCTCGCGCGCCACTTGCGCTCGTGGACCCGGTCGAGGATCGCCTCCAGGGCCGCGCTCCGGTCCGATACCCCGTCGGGGAGGAACACGCGCGGTTCGCCGAAGTCGCTCGCGGCGAAGAGGACGAGGTGGCCGTCGAAGCCGCCGTTTCGTTCCCGGAGGAGGGCCCGGATGGCGTCGTGGTCCATGGTCGATTGATACGAATCACGCATGTCGAGCGCCTGCTCGAGCAGTTCGCGGTACCGCTCGTTCGGATCGCTCGCGCTCGGCTCCGGCGTGGGGTCCTCGCAGGCCGGGTGGGGCTCGCCGACCCGCCGGCCATCGAACGGGAGACGGCCGTCGTCGCCGGTGATCGGCCCGCCCGCGGCCGCCCCCGACACCCCCACCGCCGACAGCACGCCGGCGACCGCACCGCCCGCCCGGAGGAGGCGCCTGCGAGACCCGTCCACGTCGCCTGCCTCGGTCTCGTCGTCCATCGCTCCCTCCCTACGGACGGATTCGACAAATATCTGTGTAATTGAACGTTCGAATTAATATCATACACGATATGTGGTTTCCGATAACTACTCACACCGTCGTCGGACGTGATCCACGGGCTTTTGGCCGCCGGTCCCGTCGTGGGGGTGTGAGCACGCGCGTCGAGGTCCACCCCGGTCGCGAGGCGGTCGTCGAGTTCGACCCCGACCTCACCTTCGAGTGCGTCGACGAGTGTACGTGGTGCTGTCAGCACGGCGTGTTGCTCTACGAACGCGACTTCGAGGGGCTCGCGAGCTACGCCGACCTCGCCGACTCGACCACCTCGTTTCGCGGCGAGGAGTTCGTCCGCCGCGAACGGAAGGACCGGACCGACCACGTCGACGAGGACGGCGCGGCCTGTTACTTCCTCCGGGAGGACGGGCTGTGTGCGCTGCACGCCGAACACGACTGGAAGCCCACCCGGTGTTCGGTCTTCCCGCTCGCCGTCGAGCGACGCGACGGTGACATCCACGTCGACGTCCGGGAGAGCGCCCACGACCACTGCGAGGGCCTCGACGTGAGCGACAGGCGCGTGATCGACAACCTCGACGCCTTCCTCCCTGAACTGCTCTGGGACCTCCCCGATCCGGATACGCACCGTGAACTATAGGAACGGTGTCAGAGGCACGGGAGTGCGCCGAACCGGGCAGTACGACGCCCCACGTGGCTGACCAACTGTCAGCAATTAATCTATATTCTGCGTACATATATCTCTTATCCCTGGTTTGTCATATACGGGCTGGCCGAACTCGCCCGTCGTACGACCCGTTCGCCGCCCCCGTCTCTCGACGAGGGGATCGCCGAACCGCCGTCGCCGCGTCACCCGGATTTATGCGGCCGTCGTCCCGAGTACAGCCATGGAGCTGGGCGAGCAGTCGGTCGTCGTGATCGGGAGCGGGTTCGGCGGGCTTTCGACGGCGTGCTATCTGGCCGACACCGGGGCCGACGTACACGTGGTCGAGAAGAACGGGGGCCTCGGCGGGCGAGCGTCCCGATTGGAGGCCGAGGGTTTTCGCTTCGACATGGGGCCGTCGTGGTACCTGATGCCCGACGTCTTCGAGCGCTTCTTCGGCGACTTCGGGCGCTCGCCCGAGGACTACTACACGACCGAACGGCTCGATCCCCACTATCGGATCTTCTTCAAGGACAACGAGGGACCACGCCCCTCGGGCCGTGCGAGCGGCATCGAGCCGCGAGCGAACGGTGATCGGGTGGATATCTCCTCGGACGTCGAGGAGACCAAGGAGACCTTCGAGGCCTACGAGTCGGGCGCGGGCGAGGCTCTCGAGGAGTACCTCGAGAAGAGCGAACTCAACTACGAGGTGGGGATGGAGCACTTCGTCTACGAGGACCGCCCCCGTTTTCGCGACTGGATCGACCCCGACGTGCTGCGGAACGCCCGCGGGCTCTCGCTCGTCGGCTCGATGCAGGACCACGTCGAGGAGTACTTCGAGCACCCGCAGCTCCAGCAGGTCATGCAGTACACCCTCGTGTTTCTGGGCGGGTCGCCCAACAACACGCCCGCGCTCTACAACCTGATGAGCCACGTCGACTTCAACCTCGGCGTCCACTACCCCGAAGGGGGGTTGGGCGGCGTCGTCGACGGGATCGTCGATCTGGGTAGCGAACTCGGCGTGACCTACCACACCGACCAGCCGGTGGAAGCGATCGAGGGCCGCGCGGGCGGGTTCAAGGTCGAGGCCCGCGACACCTTCCTCCCCGATCTCGTCGTTTCGGACGCCGACTACGCCCACACCGAACTCGACCTCCTGCCCCCGGAAAAACGCCAGTATAGCGAGGCCTACTGGGAGTCACGGACCTACGCGCCCTCGGCGTTCCTGCTCTACCTCGGCGTCGAGGGCGACCTCGAGGGGCTGGCCCACCACACGCTCGTCCTCCCGACCGACTGGGAGTCCCATTTCGAAACGATCTTCGACGACCCGGAGTGGCCCGCCGATCCCGCCTACTACCTCTGTGCCCCCTCGAAGACCGACGACTCGGTCGCCCCCGAGGGTCACTCGAACCTCTTCACGCTCGTGCCGGTCGCCCCCGGCCTCGACGACCGGCCGGTGATCCGCGAGAGCTACCGCGACCTCGTGCTCCGGGACATCGCCGAGAACACCGGCGTCGATCTGAGGGATAGAATCGTCTTCGAGGAGGTCTTCACGATCGACGACTTCGCGGATCGTTACAACAGCGTCCGGGGGACGGCGCTCGGACTCGCCCACACCCTCGATCAGACCGCCGTGTTCCGCCCGCCACACCGCTCGAAGAAGGTTCCGGGACTCTACTTCACCGGCTCCTACACCACCCCCGGAATCGGCGTTCCCATGTGTCTGATCAGCGGCCGACTCACCGCCGAGGCGGTCGCCGAGGACTACCCGGACCAGTGACCCTCCGATACCTGTTGAAACTGTCCCGGCCGCGCTTCTGGTTCTACCTCGCGGGCCCCGTCCTCGTGGGCGCGGTCTTCGGGGCCGAGCGGGTCGACGAGTTGCTCTCGCTACCCACGCTCGTCCTGTTCCTCTACTTCCTCCTGCCCGCGAACGTCTTCCTCTACGGCATCAACGACGTCTACGACCGGGAGATAGATCTGGAAAACCCCAAAAAGGAGGGTCGCGAGGCGCGCTTCGAGGGCCAGCGGGTCGTCCCGATCGCCGTGATCGTCTGTGCGCTCGTCCCGCTCGCGTTCTTCCCGCTCCTCCCGCCGGGCGCGTGGCCGTGGCTCGCCGCGTTCCTCGCCCTCGGGGCGGCCTACAGCGCCCCGCCCGCGCGGTTCAAGACGACGCCCCTGCTGGACTCGGTCTCGAACGGGCTCTACCTCGCGCCGGGTGCGGCGGCCTACGTCGCGATCGCGGGAAGCCAACCGCCCGTACTCGCGATCGCCGGCGGGTGGCTCTGGACGATGGGGATGCACACCTTCAGTGCGATCCCCGACATCGACCCCGACCGCGCGGCCGGAATCGAGACGACGGCGACCCTGTTGGGCGAGCGCCGGACCTACGCCTACTGTCTGGCCTGTTGGGCGCTTTCAACCGTTTGTTTCGGCGCGCTCGACACTCGTTTGGGAGCGCTCTTTCTCGTCTACCCGGTGCTCGTCCTCGTCGTTTCGCTCACTGATGTCGATGTCGAGCGGGCGTACTGGTGGTTCCCCGCGATCAACGTCGCCGTCGGCGCGCTCTTCACGATGGGCGGGCTGTGGCTGTTGGTCTACGGGTGACGATCTCACGTGTGCGACGACGACTTATCGCGTCGCACCCTACGGACGGGCGTGGAAACCGAGTGTACGTACTGCGGGAGCGACATCGAGCGCCACGACCCCGTGTTCGTGAACGAGGGAACGAATACGAGCGACTCCCAAGCGGGTCAGTTCTGCAACTACGCGTGTCTGACGGCGTACGTCGAGGAGGAAGGACTGGCCACCGGCGCCGCGTGCGAATGGCCGTGAGACGGCGGTGACCGACCCCGCATTGGGGTCCGTCCGGACGACGCTCCCGACGAATCGGTGGAGTTTGAACGAGTGGGGCTAAGTGCCCGCCGTCCGAACGCCCCGGTAATGACGACGGGTGGCGAGTCGTGAGCGAGCCAGCGGTGGCGACCCCGCGAGCGCGGGTCGAATCGACCCTCGAACGCGTCGTCGAGGAGAACCGCTTCACCATTGCCGTCACCTTCCCGCTGGTCGGGGTCGCCCTCCTGATCGCCGGCAGGGAGGGGCTGGTCCCCGCCGCCCTTGCGATGAACCCCTACCTGTTGATCGGGGCCAACCTCGTGATGGTCTCGCCGCTCGTGGCCGGGCTCACCCCGCTGATCGACCGGCGTGCGGCCCTCGGACTCTCGGCCCTCGCGCTGTTTACGTGGGGGATCGAACTGGCGGGCGTTCTCACCGGGCTGCCCTACGGCGAGTTTTCTTATGGTGTGGAACTCGGCCCGATGCTGTTCGGGCTGGTGCCCCTCGGGCTTCCCGTCTTCTACTTCCCCATCCTCCTGAACAGCTACCTGCTCGCGTTGCTGTTCCTCGGAACCCCCTCGTTCCCCCGGCGGTTCGCGCTCACGCTGGGGGTCGTGCTCGCGCTCGACCTGATCCTCGACCCCGGCGCGGTCGCGCTCGGCTTCTGGGGGTGGGCGTCGCCGGGAGGCTACTACGGCGTGCCCGCGATCAACTACCTCGGCTGGCTCCTCAGCGGGTCGGTCGCCATCGCGATCCTCCAGCGCTCGCTCGATCACGGGGCCGTCCTCGCCCAACTGGAGGGCTGTGGGTTCTTCCTCGACGACCTGGTGAGCTTCCTCGTGCTCTGGGGGCTGATCAACGCCTACTTCGGGAACTGGGTGCCCGTCGCGCTGGCGCTGGGGCTCGCCGGGACCCTGCTCACGAGCGACTGGTTCGACTTCGACGTCCTGTAGGTCGTACCGTCGGTCAGAGGAACTTCGACGGGCCATAGCGCGCATGAATCCCGCCTGTCAACGGCCGATTTAGACCGATTTACGGGGTTATGACCGACGGTATCAGCGCGTAGGCAGGCTCTCGTGGTGGTGTTCGGTGGTACGACTGGTTCGGTCGGGGACGGCGCTGACCCGATCGAAGACCGCCTCGGGGTCGCTGTTCCACTGCCAGTGCCAGCGCACGAGGGCGACGAGCCACAGTTTCCGGAGCGTCCCCAGTTCGGGTTCGTTGTTCAGGACGTCGTACCCACACCGCCGGATCAGCCGGTGGTGTTCGGCGTAGAGGACGGCCGCAAGCAGGACGGGAAGCTGGCAGTCCCGCGGGAGGTACTTGATGCCGGCGACGCCCTCGCGGTAGAGCGACTCCGCGCGCGTGAGCTCGACTCGAATCGCGCGGGCGACGTCCTCGTTCATCTCGAAGCGCTCGATTCGCCCGTCGGCGACGCCACACGCCGCGAGCGTCTCCCGGGGCAGGTAGATCCGGTCGCGCTCGATCACGTCCTCGCGGACGTCCCGGACGAAGTTCGTCAGCTGGAACGCCTCGCCCAGCGCGGTCGCGTGGGGGAGGGCGGCATCGGGGTCCTCGGGCTCCATGACCGCGGTCATCATCCGCCCGACCGCCGCCGCCGACCCGTTCATGTAGGATTCGAGCTCCGCGTACGTCTCGTATCGGCGCGTCTCGATGTCCGTCACCATCGCGTCGACGAACGTCTCGACGTCCTCGTCGTCGATGCCGTGGCGCTCCGTGACGACCTGAAACGCCTCGAGAACCGGCCCGTCGGGTTCGGCCCGCCCGAGCGCCTGTGCGCGTATCGATTCGAGTTCGCGGCGCTGTTGCTCGGGCGGCGTGCCGTCGGCGTCGTCGACGACCTCGTCGGCGATCCGAAAGAAGGCGTACAGGACGTAGGTCGCCTCTCGCACGCGGCCCGGAAGCAGCCGGGTCGCGTAGTAGAACGTCCGACCCGTCCGGCGGTGGATCGCCTTGCTCCGTGCGATGTGGTCTCTCTCTACCATCTCGGGCCTCGATCCCTGCCGTCGACTAGGGTGGCCCGATTATTAGTTGTTTGTACCCTCCTACCAGCGGCGGATCAGTCGTCGCCCTCCGCCTCCGTGCGTTCGGCGCGCTCTTCGGCCGTCTGAAGGGTGTCTCGCTCCTCGGCGAAGCCCTCCGAGCCCTCGATGCGTGCTCTGGCCTCGGCGTCGAACTCCATCTCGACGTCCTGGTACCGGCCCACCTGCGAGAGCTCGTGGTGGGATTCGGTCGGGTGGCCGATGTAGCGCTGCTCGAGGTCGAACTGGGCCCGCTCGTCCTCCTCGGCGAGCTGCTTGAAGTCCTCGTAGACGGCGTGAGCGCCCGAGTGAAGCCCGAACAGCGTGATGAAGATGTACTTGTACCCCAGCTCGCCGAGCTCCTCGAACGTGAGTGGATCGTCCTGCTCGGACCACGCGAACGACGAGGAGTAGTTGAACGCGAGGTCCAGGTCGGGGTGGGTCTCGTGGATCGTCTCGGCGTACTTCGTCGCGTCCTCCCGACTCGGGTCGGGCATCTCGGGCCAGACGAGGTCGACCCCGCAGTCGGCGTAGAGCCGCCCCCGTTCGAGGTGTTCCTCCCAGTCGCCGTTCGCGGAGCCGTAGGCGTCCGTGCGGGCGATGATCACGGTGTCCTCGCTCTGCTTGGCGTCGATGGCCGCCGAGAAGCGGGCCTCGGCCTGCTCGCGCGAGACGATCTGCTTGCCCGCGATGTGGCCACAGCGCTTGGGCGTGGTCTGGTCCTCGATGTGGACCGCGGCGACGCCCGCCTTCTCGTACTCGCGGACGGCGCGTCGGACGTTGTGGACGCCGCCGTACCCGGTGTCGCAGTCGGCGATCACGGGGATGGTGCAGGCGTCGACCATTCGCTCGGCGTTCTCGACCATCTCGGTCATCGAGACCATCTCCAGGTCGGGGAAGCCGAACTGTCCCAACACTGTGGAGTAGCCGCTCATGTAGACGGCGTCGTGGCCGGTCATCTCCGCGAGCCGGGCGTCCAGCGCGTGATAGGCCCCGGGCGCGAAGACGAACTGCTGGTCCGCGAGCTGCTCTCGGAACTTCCTCCCCGCCGGGTTGTCGATCTCCCTGATCGTCGTGTCGGTGTCGCCGATCCCCTCTATCATCGTGCTTCCTCCGTGGGAGTTTCGATGAGGTGGCTCCAGACCTCCTCCTCCATGGTCTCGCGACGGTCCCTCGAGGTGGTCGCGGGGGTCAGTTGCGGAACGATCGGTAGGCCGGTGTTGTCGGTGTCGGTGTACATTGGGTGTCGGTTGCGGGCGGTCTGTGGGCGGTGCGATCGGGCGAGGGTTCGCGTACGGGCATGATCGATCACTGCACGCTGTCCGACACCGCTATCGTACTTAACTATAACGATTAATCATTTTATATTGGCCAAGGGTATATCATGATCGTTAATGAATAATATTGGCAGTAGCTACCACGTCTCACGGTTCGGAGGTCGGTCGCCGCAAGGGTCCTCAGTCGGCGTCGAGCAGGGCGTCGGCCAACAGCGGGACGAACGTGCCGATGTCGGTGACCATGCCGACCGTCTGGGCGCTTCCCCGGTCCTGCAGTTGGGTGACGGTCGCGGGGTTGATGTCGACGCAGACCACTCGGGTGGTCGAGGGGAGGCAGTTGCCGACGGCCACGGAGTGAAGGAGGGTCGCGAGCATCAACACGAGGTCCGCCTCGTGGGCCTGCTCGCGGATGGCGTTCTGGGCCTGGATCGAGTCGGTGATAGTATCCGGGAGCGGGCCGTCGTCGCGGATCGATCCGGCGAGCACGAACGGGACGTCGTTGGTGACGCATTCGTACATGATCCCCGAGTCGATCTTCCCCTCCGTGACGGCCGCCTCGATCCCGCCCGAGCGGATGATCTCGCTGATCGTGTAGATGTGGTGTTTGTGGCCCTTTCGGGGGTGTTCTAAGGTCTCGACGTCCATCCCGAGCGAGGTGCCGTAGAGGTCGCGTTCGAGGTCGTGGACCGCGAATCCGTTGCCCGCGCTGATCGCGTCGACGTAGCCCTCGCGGACCAGTCGCGCGAGGTCGTTTCGCGCCCCCGAGTGGATCACGGCGGGGCCGGCGACGACCATCACGTTTCCGCCCCGGTCTTTGGTCTCCGCAATCGCGTTCGCGACGTTCTCGATCTGGGTGGTCGCGGGGCGCTCACTGCTGACGCCGCCCTGCATGAACCCGAACGCGCCCCCGGCGTTCCGCGGACGCTCGGGCGGGTTGACGCGGATGCCGGTGTTGCCAGTGACGACGAGGTCGCCGCCCTCGATGGCGTTGAGCACCTTCGTGTACGCGCGCGGGCCGTCGTGGTCGCTCCCCTCCGGTTCGACCACCACCGCACAGTCCATCTCGATGCGCTCGACCTCGACCCACTTGCCCTCGTACCTGATTTCGGTCGGGTGGTTCGTCGTCGAGTAGAACCCCGCGGGGACGACCCGGTCCGCGGGCGCGGGCTCGATCCCGGCGTCGATCGGGTCCTCGAGGGTCGCGCCGTTCTGGTTGAGTTGGTGGAGGATCTCGTGGAGGGTCCCTTCCTCCTCGGCGGAGACGCGCATCCGGGCGTAGGTCTCCTCGTGTTTCCGGGTGCCGACGTCGAACTCCTCCATGTCGAACCAGCCGCCCATGTCCATGACGATGCCGAAACACCGCCCCATCACGCCCGAGTCGATGATGTGTCCTTCCAGTTCGACGGTCCGTGAGACGCTCATACCGGAGACACAGGCGCTCGGGTGAAAGCCCCTGCGCTATACGAGCACGCCGACCAGCCCGACGGTCTCGAGGAGGAGCCAGACCAGAAACGCGAGATAGAGCCCCAGGAGCACCCCCGGTTCCCAGGCGGCGAGCGCGAACTCCGTTCTGAGGAGCGCGAACAGCGCGATGGTCGCGAGCGTGAGGAAGGCGACGAGCGGGACGGCCACCCCGAAGTCGATCGTCACCGCGCCGGCGACGATCACCCCGGCGGGAACCGCGACCAGGAGGTCGAAGACGTTGCTCCCGAAGACGTTGGCGATGCTCGTCACGTCGCGGTCGCGTTTGGCGGCCGCGACGCTCACGAACGCGTCGGGGAGGCTCGTCGCGGCGGCGACGACCGTGAGCCCCCAGACGAAACTCGGCGTCCCGAAGACGCCGCCGAACCCGATCGCCGCCCGCACCAGCGCCTCGACGCCGACCGTGATGAGCGCGAGGCTCGCCAGCAGGTACGCCCACTGTTTCGTCGCATCGATCCCCGAGACGTCGGGCGCGTCGTGTTCGATCGTGTCCTGGTACTGGATGAAGACGTAGAGGAGGTACGTCCCGATCGGGATCAGCGCGAGCGTCGGCGTGATGGTCCCCGAGACGCCGTTCTCGACCGGGTAGTAGATCACCGCAAAGGAGCACATCAGCAGGAAGACGGCGACGGAGATGATGTAGAACTGCGCCTCCTTGTAGACGACGTCCCGACCCACGTCCAGGGCCCCCGGGCTGAAGGCCGCCGCCAGCCCCGGGATCACGAGGACGTTGAAGATCGCCGACCCGACGATCGCGCCGACGCCGAGTTCGAACTCGCCGTGGATCAGCGGGGCGATCACGGCGGTCATGAGTTCGGGAAAACTGGAGCCGACCGCGACGACGATCGACCCCTGAACGATCGCGGGCAGGCCGTAGTACGCCGATAGCCGGTCGGCGGACGTCTCGAGCCAGCCGCTGGCCCGCCAGACGACGGCGGTTCCGAACAGCGCGAGGGCGACGAACCACGCGAGCGTCCACATCGTCTCCCCGGTCTCGGCCCGCGAGTAAACCGGTGTCGTTGTGCGACGCCGGGGGCTTATGGTGTCTCGACGCCTCCATTCACCCATGTGTGGACGCTACGCGCTCTTCGCCCCGCCCGACGAACTCGCCGAACGGTTCTCGGTTCCCGCCCCCGAAACCTCCCCGACCTACAACGCCGCGCCGAGCCAAAACCTTCCAATTATCCCCGACGACGCCGAGGAGATCCGACTCGCGCGCTGGGGACTCACACCCGAATGGGCCGACGAACAGCGCGACCTGATCAACGCCCGCGCCGAGACGATGGCCGAGAAGCCGAGTTTCAAGGATGCGAAGAGATGTCTCGTCCCCGCGAACGGCTTCTACGAGTGGGTCGAGGCCGACGGCGGCAAGCGGCCCTACTACGTCACCCGCCGGGACGGCGAGCCCTTCGCGATGGCCGGCCTCCGGACGCGCTGGGAGCCCCCGACGAAACAGACCGGCCTCGATTCGTTCTCGGGAGGCGATCCCGATTCCGAGGACCCCGCGGCGACCGAGACGTTCGCGGTCGTCACCACCGAACCCAACGAGGTGGTCGAGAGACTGCACCACCGGATGGCCGTGATCCTCTCACGGGAGCGCGAACGCGAGTGGCTCTCCGGAGAGCCCTTCTCGCTCGTGCCCGCCGAGGAGTTGCGTGCGTACCCCGTCTCGACGGCGGTCAACAGCCCCGGAAACGACTCGCCGGAACTCGTCCGGGAGGTCGCGGATGTCTGAGGCCGCCTACGACGCGGTCGTCTTCGACAACGACGGCGTGCTCGTCGAGCGCACCCGACGGGAGGTCCTGCGGGGAGCGATCCGCGAGACCTACGACGAGTTCGGCGTCTCGCCGACCGACGAGGAGGTCGAGGCGCTGCTCGGGGTCACGCGTGAGTCGATCGCCGAACTCGCGGCGGCGTACGATCTCGACGCCGCGGACTTCTGGTATCGCCGCGACGCGAACGCCTCGCGGGCGCAGTGTGAATCGATCGAGAACGGCGGCAAACCCCTCTACGAGGACATCGCCGCGCTCGACGACCTCGCGCCCGATCTGGGCGTCGTCAGCAACAACCAGCACCGGACCATCGAGTTCATCCTCGACCACTACGACCTCCACCCGTACTTCGAGACCCATTACGGGCGCGAGCCGACCCTCGAAGGGATCGACCGCAAGAAGCCCAACGACTACTACCTCGAACGCGCGCTGACGGATCTCGACACCCGAAACGCGCTCTACGTCGGCGACAGCGGGGTCGACGTACTGGCCGCCCGGGAGGCGGGCGTCGACTGTGCCTTTATCCGCCGCTCGCACCGCGCGGAGTACGAACTGCCCGCGGCGCCGACCTACGAGATCCGCAGTTTGAAGGACCTGCCCGTGATCTGTCGGGGCGACTACGAGGCGTTCCAGCCGGACGCGGGGTCGGCGACGTAGTCCTCCCGATCACAAGCGAATAGCATACGGTCCCCCCGTTCCGAGCAGGGGTATGCGACTCGCTCGCGCCCTGACCGACGACGGCCCCAAGGAGGGGGAGTTCGAGGACGGCACGCTCAGCACCGACGACGGCGAGTACGCGGTCGACCGCGAGGACCTGCTCGCGCCCTGCCGGCCCTCGGCGCTCTACTGCGTCGGGCGGAACTACGCCGAAACCCTCGATCAGATGGACTACGACCGGCCCGAGGAACCCGATTTCTTCATCAAGCCGCCCGTCTCGGTGATCCCGACGGGGACGCCGATCCCGTATCCGACCTTCTCCGAGGAGGTGACCTACGCGGGCGAACTCGCCGCCGTCGTCGGCGAGGAGTGCAAGGACGTCCTGCCCGAGGAGGCGCCGGAGGTGATCCGTGGCTACACGATCATGAACGACGTGGACGCGCTGGACCAACAGGGTAGAACGGCCAGAAAGGCCTTCGACGGCTCGGGCCCGCTGGGGCCGTGGATCGAGACGGACCTCGACCCGCGGGGGATCGACATGCACACCGAGATCGACGGCGAAGTTCGACAAGAAGCGAACACCGAACTGATGCTGTTCGACCCCTACGAGGTCGTCTCGTACCTCTCGGAGCGGTTCACCTTCTCGCCGGGCGACGTGATCGCCTTCGGCAGTCCCGCGAACCCGGGCACCATCGAACCCGGAAACGAGATCGAGATCACCTACGAGGGCGTGGGCACCCTCCGAAACGGGGTCGCGAACCCGGATCAGTAACCGATCCGGCGCAACACCTGCGCCAGCGCCTCCCTCACGAGCGTCGGGACGGCGAGCACGAGGGCGAGCGCGCCGAGCCAGACGAACACGAGCAGGGGATTCCCCCCGTCGAACAGCGCCACCACCGGACCGATCGCGACCAGTACGGCGAGGATCCCCGCGATCGAACAGCCGACGAACGCGATGACGGTGATAAACGCGACGAGGGTTGCGGGCGGTCGTACTGGAGGGCTGATACGACGCGTCCCCGTCGAACGGGCGACCGGGATCGATCCGCCGAGTTTCGGTATCGTTCTCATCGACTGTCCCTACACCCGGCGTGGGAAAAAGTGTTATCTGAAAAACATTTCTGTAAACGGACCTACTGAAATCCGTTTCAGTGCTCGGAGTGGCTACGTGAAGCGACGCGTTCGACCTCGGAGACGACGAGGTTCCCGTCGAGGCTCACGCGAAGCTCCTCGTCGTCGAGCGGGATTCGGACCCGGAGCCGCCAGGGGTCCTCCGAGAGCGTCCTCACGTACTCGTCGCTGACGCACCACGGGAGCCGCCAGTAGGGGATCGAGCCGAGGTCGGTCCCGTGATCGCGGTAGAAGCTCACCACCTCGGAGCGTTCGAGCAGCCGCAGGCCCGCCGTCGAACAGAGTCGGTGGCGACACCGCACGCAGCGGTGTTCGACCTGGAGGTCGAGGCGCAGACAGCACTCGTCCTCGCGGCGGAGGGTCGTCTCCATGCGTCCGTTGCAGGCCGGACAGACACCGTCGGCGGCCAGACAGTGGAGGTGGCGCACCCGCTGGTCGAACGCGGCCAGGACCTCCTCGTCGGTTCGCCCGTCCAACCCGCCCGGGGGGAACGCGTACTCGCCGTGGCGCTGCCCGCAGTCGGAACACGAGATGACGATGTGCTCGTCGCGGTAGCGGGCGTCGAGTGCCCCGTCACAGGCCACACACTCGCCCTCGACGTCGAACCGTCTGTCGGGGTTCTGGTTGAACGACCCCGAGAGGACGGCCTGAATGACGCTCTCGCCGGCGTGGCGGAGGTCGTAGCCGTCGTCGGTTCGGACGACGAACTGCCCCAGCAACTGCTTGAGGTGGTAGTTGAACTGTGCGCTGTCGCGCATCTCGACCCGGCCGTGGAGGTCCGAGAAGGAGATCGGCCGCTCGGGTGCGTCCCAGAGGGCTTCGAGGATCGAGAGGCGCGTCTCGTTTCCGATGACCGAGAACGCTTCGGCGGGCGGGACACACTCCTCGCACGCCTGGAACCCTGACTCGCTCATGTCGAACTATGGGAACCTGTCGCATATAATCGTATCTCCCGGCGTACCGTCCGGGACGAGCGGTCCCAGGGGACCCTATGGGTTCGTTTCGACCTCGTCGAGCAGGCCCGACAGGACCTCGTTGAACTCCCGGGGGTTGTCCTGGTTGACGAGGTGTGCGGCGTCCGAAACCTCGTGGACGTCGGCGTCGAGCGCGCGGGCGAGGTCCCCGCTCTGGCGCTTGACCGGCGGGGCCTCGTGTTCGCCGTAGACGACGCGAGCAGGTACGGAGAGCCCGTCGAGTTCGGGCGGGCGGAACCGATAGAGCGCGGAGAAGGTCTTCTTGAACTCGGCGCTCGAGACGTTCTCGACCGTCTCGAGCGCGGCGTCCCTGACCGCGGGATCGCGTGCGAGCCACGGCCCGCCCGTCACGGGGCGGATCGTCGAGAGAAGGGAACGAAATGTCGCCCCGCTGCCGGCCATCGCGAGCGAGGTCCCTACCATCGGGAGCGGCGTGAACAGCCGTTTCATCGCCCGGGGCATCGACACGGGGGGGAACGTCTGGACCGCTCCCGCGAGGGCGATCCCCCTGACCCGCTCGGGGTGTCGAGCGGCGTAGGCCTGTGCGACCATCGACCCGAGCGAGAGCCCACAGATCACGCCCTCGTCGATCCCGAGGTCGTCTAAAAGCGCGTCGAGGTCCTCGGCCAGCAGGTCGATCGAGTACCGCCCCGCGTCGCTCGCCCCGGTCCGACCGTGGCCGCGGAAGTCGGGCGCGACGATCCGGTACTCGTCCCCGAAGCGTTCGCGCTGGGCGGCCCAACTCTCCGCGGAGAGCCAGCCGCCGTGGAGGAACACGATCGGGAGACCGGTGCCGTCGTCGTCGTATGTGAGCGCGATCGGGGAGGCGGGTGAGGAAGACACAGCCCCGCTTCGGGCCCGAGCGCCCTGAATCGTTCGCTTGCCAGTGCGACTCTCGTTGCGTCAGAAACTGGCATACGTCTTATGTTTCTAAACACTAGAAAAAGACTAAATGAAATATAAATAACTGTGTATCTATAATGCAGAACCACGATGCGACACGCAGGCGGTTGCTCCGAGGGGTCGCGACGGCGGGACTGACGCTCGGTGCGGTGGGAACGACGAGCGCCCGGTCGACCGTCACGTACGTCGTGGTCGGCGGGTCGAGCGGGGGGCTGGAACGCGGCGGGTTCTCGGTCGAACGCGAACTCGCGGGCGGATCGGTCAGGGTCGTTTCGGGGCCGGCGGACGCGGAGGGCGACCTCGCCGCCGTCGACGGGATCGCCGGCGTCACGCGGGACTTCGAGGTCGAACTCGCCGATCCGGTGCGGGAGTCGAGCCACACCGGGGCCGCCGCTTCGGATCTCCAGTGGGACAAGGAGGTCACGAACGCCTTCGAGGCCCACGACGTCACCACGGGTTCGGGAACGCGCATCGCGATCGTCGATACGGGGGTCGACGACACCCACCCGGACCTCGGGAACGTCGACACCGGGTCGAGCCGGTCGTTCATCGACGGCGAGGTGGGGCCGCACGTCGGCGACGCGGGCCAGCACGGCACGCACGTCGCGGGGATCGCCGCCGCGACCGGCGAGGCGGGCGTTACCGGGATCGCTCCCGACGCCGAACTCGTCTCGTTGCGGGTGTTCGGTGCCGAGGGGAGCGCGACGTTCGCGGACGTCCTCGCGGCAGCGGACTACGCCGCCGAGATCGGGGCCGACGCCGCCAACATGAGCATCGGTACCGAACCGATCCCGCCGCAGGCGAACGCCGACGGCACGCGCGTCGCGGTCCAGCGGGTCATGCAGAGCGTCGCCCGCAGGGGCACCGTGACGACGGTCAGCGCGGGCAACTCCGAGACCGATATGCAACGCGGCGGCCTGTTTACCCTCCCGACCAGCGTGGAGGGCGTGATGGCCGTCAGCGCGACCGGCCCGAACGACGAACTGGCGTTCTACTCGAACTACGGCACCGGCGAGATCACGGTCGGCGCGCCCGGCGGCGGCTACGAGACGCTCGAAAAGACCATCGATCCCGGCGCCGACGTCGAGCGGCCCTATCCGACGAACCTCGTCTACTCGACGATACCGGGCGAATCATACGCCTGGTTCGCCGGCACCTCGATGGCCGCCCCTCAGGTGGCCGGACTGGTCGGCCTCGTCAGGGACCTCGATCCCGACCTGAACGCGAACCGGGTCGAGAGCGCCATCGCTCGGGGCGCCGAGGGGACCGACGGCCGTGGCGACCCCGAACTCGGCGCGGGACGGATCGACGCCCTGGACACCGTTTCGTAGCTCACTCGAACAGCTCCTCGTGGCGGTCCGCGAGGTCCGTGTACGCGCCCGAGGAGTGCTCCTCGAAGATCTCGTCGGGATCGACCGCGACCTCCTCGAGTGAACTCACGCGGGCGGGCACGCCGCGGACGAACGACTCGGGCGGGATCTCGTAGTCCTCGGGAACGACCGTCCCGCTCGCGACGATGCTTCGCTCCCCGACCGTCACGCGGGAGTTGATCGTGGCGTTGAAACCCACGAGCGCGCCGTCCTCGACGGTCGCGTCGTTCAACACCGCGCCGTGGCCGATCATCACCCGGTCGCCGAGCGTCGAGGCGTGGATCGTCGCGTTGTCCCCGACGTGCGACTCCTCGCCGACGACGACGGGCGCGACGTCCCCCCGGAGGACGACGCCGGGCCAGACGCTCGCGCTCGCCGCGACCCGGACGTCCCCCACGAGCGTCGATTCGCGGCTGACGCGGGCCGTCTCGTCGATCTCCGGTTCGGTGCCCTCGAACGCGTAGCTTCGTTCCCTCGACATACGTGTGGTATCAACGAACACATACAAAACGGTTCCCGTCGAATCGGTCTTCGAACCCTCGACCGCCGTGGTATGCCAGCACGGGGCGCCGAGCGTCGGGTCCGCAACCCTTTCCGTCGCCGGGCGACCACCTCGGATAATGAGCTATCGGATCGGTCTCGTCGGCAAGCCTTCGGTGGGTAAGTCGACCTTCTTCAACGCAGCAACCATGAACGACGTCCCCGAGGGGGCGTATCCCTTCACGACGATCGACCCGAGCGTCGGCGAGGCGTACGTCCGCGTCGAGTGTGCCGCCCCCGAGTTCGACCACGCGTGTACCCCCGAGACGGGCTTCTGTCGCGCGGGAACGCGGTTCGTCCCGACGAAACTCGTCGACGTGGCGGGCCTCATTCCCGGCGCCCACGAGGGAAACGGGTTGGGAAACCAGTTCCTGACCGACCTCAACGAGACCGACGTGCTGGTCCACGTCGTGGACTTCTCGGGGACCACCGACGCCGAGGGCGAACCCACCGAGGGCCACGATCCACGGGAGGACATCGACTTCCTCGAGACCGAACTCGACATGTGGTATCTCGAAATCCTGGAGAAGGGCATCGAGAAGTTCTCGAACCGGTACGCGGGTGAGGAGGCCGACATCGAGGTGGAACTCGCCGAACAGATGAGCGCCTTCCGGATCACCAAGGACGAGATCAAGCGCCTGATCCTCCGACTCGACCTCGGCTTCGACCCCCTCGAATGGGCTCCCGAGGATCGCGAGGCGCTCGCCCGCGAGATCCGCACGGAGACGAAGCCGATGGTGATCGCGGCGAACAAGATGGATACCCCGAAAGCCCAGGAGAACTACGAGGCGATCACGAGCGATCCCGAGTACGACCACCTGACGATCGTGCCCGCGAGCGCTCACGCCGAGAAGGCGCTCAAGCGCGCCGACGAACAGGGCGCGATCGAGTACCGCGCGGGCGATAGCGACTTCGAGATCGTGGGCGACCTCTCTTCCGAACAGGAGGCGGGGCTCGCCCGGATACAGGAGTTCGTCCGCGAGTTCGAGGGCACGGGCGTCCAGCGCGCGCTCGAAGCCGCCCTCTTTTCGGAACTGGACGCGATCGCCGTGTTTCCCGGCTCCGCGAACGGCGAGCCCGAGGACGGGAAGTTCATGCGCGACTGTTTCGTCCTGCCCGAGGGCTCGACCACCGAGGACTTCGCGTACTTCCTGCACTCCGATATCGGCGAGGGTCTGCTCCACGGGATCGACTGCCGGAGCGACCGACAGGTCGGCGCGAGCCACGAACTCGAACACCGCGACGTGATCGAGATCGTCTCGACGAACTGATCCGCGGCAAACGACTATGTGGTTCGCTACCGTAGGTCAGCGCATGGCGAGCGCACGAACCGATTCGCGCTGTCTGAACTGCGGGTTCACCGCCGCATCGGGGAGCGACGAGTGGGCCAGAGTGGAGGTTCCGAAGCTCGGAACGCTCACGCAGTGTCCCGACTGTGACAGCACGAACGTCATCAGCGGGCACTAGCTCACCGAACTCGTTCCACGAGCGTCCCGCCCTCGCCGACCGCCAGAGGGGACTCGCCAACGGCGACCGCGAACAGGTCCGCCTCCGTCGGCGAGTCGGCGGGTTCCCAGTCGCCCGCCCGGTTCTCGTGGATCGTGCCGCTCGCCCCGACCGCGAGCCACTCCTCGCCGTCGGTATCGAGCCCCGAGAGCGCCACCTCGGCGACGCGAATCGGCGTCCAGACGCTCCCGTCGAAGCGCTGGACCGTGCCGTCGTCGCTCGCGACGGCGACGGTCTCCTCCGTCGCCGCGAGCGCGCCGAACCCGCTCGCGTCCTCGATCCCGATCCGTTCGAACTCGCTCTCCCGGATTCGGTAGACCCCGGCGTTGGTGTCACAGCAGTAGCCAAGCGACTCGTCGACGAAGGTGATCGCGCTCATCGAGGAGCCGCTGCCCGGCTTGACCGGTTCGTCCCACGCGACGGTTTCGCCGTCGTAGCTCCCGAGGAGGACCTGCCCCGAGCCGTTGATCAGCGCGACCCGCTCCTCGCCGGCCGCACCCGCGACCGCCAATCCGGTCCAGTTGTCGGTGATGTCCCGCGGGGCCGAGTGGTCGGTGTGACGAGCGGTGGTGGAGTCGTAGCGCCCGAGGGCGCCGCCGTCGCCCGCGACCCAGACCGCCTCGCCGTCGTCCGTGGCGTCGACCCCCCGGAGCGTCGTCGACGCCGCCGCCGGGCCGCCTTCGAGGGCGGCCTCCCAGTCCCCCGATGGGGGGCGCGCGAGCAGGACGCCGTTCGCCCCGACCGCGTACGCGCTCTCGCCCGCCCCGACGGCGTCGAACAGCGCCTCCCCGGTCGGCGAGTCGGCTTCGACCCACTCGGCCGGCCCGGTTTCGGCCTCCCGATCGGCGTCGGCGTCCGTGACCGCTCCGTCGGGGCCGGGTTCGTCGCCCTCCGCGTGTCCCTCGTTCGTGTCGGTGCCATCGAAACCGGCCGCGGGTTCGACGGTATCCCGTTCGGTCGCCGACGGACCCGCCGCCGATCCGGCGCTCGCCTCGTCGGTCGCTGTCCCCGCAGCGGTCGTGCTCCCCGACGGTTCCCCGTCCCCCCCTCGGGGTTCGGTCCCGGTAACCGACCGCTCCGGCGTGCTCGTCCGGTTCGTCCCGGCGTCCGAATCGTCCATCCCACCCGTTTCGGTCGTCGCCGACCGTTCCGACGTGCTCGTCCGACCCGTCTCGTTCCCGACGACCGGTTCGGGCGCCTCCCCGTCGCGGGTCAGATAGAGGTAGATCGGCGGGAGGACGTAGACCCCGATCGCCAGCAGGACGAACCCCCGGTGGACGAACGTCAGCAGCCCGAACGCGGTCAGGGCGGTCGCGGTCACGGTGTGGATGCTGGTGTGGGCGTATTCCCGGTAGAACGCCAGAAACCCCCCGCCGTCGCTGGCCGTGCTCATCGTCGGGCGTAGTCGCGGAACGCGGATCAGGCTTTCCGTTGCACCTACACCCCGTCCCGGAGCGCCCGCACGATCCGCCGGGCGCGCGCCTCGCCGATCCCCTCGAGCGCCAGCAGTTCCTCGACCGAAGCTTCCGCCAGCGCCGAAACGGACGGGTAGGCCTCGTACAGCGTCCCGGCGAGTTCCGGGCCGATCCCCTCGATGCAGCCGTACATGCGCTTGGCCGTCGGTTCGTCGCGGGCGGTGATCGCGCCCGCAGGGAGGCGTCGCGCCGAGGGTTCCTCGACGTGTTTCCACCCCAGACGGACCGCCAGATCCACGAGGCGCTCGCGGTCGCCACAGGGCATCACGGGGACCCCCGTCCGCGCGATGATCGACGCCATCGAGCCGTGGAGTTCGGCCCCCGAGACCCCCGTCCGGAGCGTCTCGAGGTCAGCGAGGTTCGCCTCGAGGAGGACGTAGGGGTGGTCGTATCGCGTCCGCAACCGCCCGACCTGGTCGCGCAGGTCCGGGCCCGCACGCCCCATCGTCGATCCGATGTAGTCCCGGAGCGTCTTGCGCTCGATCCCGACCTCGCCGATCGCGACGTCGCCCGCCGGGAGTCGGGTCACCTCGACGACCTCGACGTCGGGGTGGTCCCGGACCGCGCGGACGAGCGACGCGGGTTCGCGGTCGTCGACGGTCGCCCTCACGCGTTTCACTGCTCGCAGGTACGGCCGCTCCGTGGGTTAGCCCTTGCGTTTCCTCCCGATGTCGGGGGCTACATACCCCGGCCGGACGAACGGGAGGTATGACCGATCACGACCGGGACGAGGACGGCGAACCGACCGACCGCGAGGACCTGACGGGCGACCCGTGGTACGACGTCACGGCGTTCGAGGGCGGGGACGGCGACGCACGGGCGATCCAGCGGGCCGTCGACGCCGCGGGCGAGGACGGCGGCACCGTGTTCCTGCCCACCGGCGAGTACGTGGTGAGGACGGCGGTCACGATGCGCCCGGGCGTCCGGGTCGTCGGCGCGGGGATGGGCGCCACGACCGTCGTCGCCGAGGGCGAGGGCTTCGCCGCCTTCGAGGGCTTCGGGAGGGTCGACGATCCGATCGAGGACCTCGGGTTCGCGGACCTGGCGATCGACTGCTCGGGGCTCGGCGGCGAGGGCTACGACACGGGCGAGAAGTGCATCTACCTCCAGTACGTCCGGCGCTGCTCGATCGAGCGGGTCTACGCCTACGGCGCGCCCGCGACCGGTATCGGCACCGACTTCATGGTCGAGAGCCTCGTCCACGGCTGCATCGCCGAGCGAAACGGCCGGTTCTGGGAGCCCGGACGGATCGGCGCCAACGGCATCGGGATCGGCGCGGGGCGCTACGACGCCGAGTCCGTCGTCGTCTCGGACTGTCACGCCCTCGACAACGGCAACAACGGCGTGATGTTCGAGGCCCAGGGGCCCGAAGGCGAGGACGCCCACTCGGGGCTCATGAAGGCCGTCGGCTGCAGCGCGGTCGGCAACCGGATCGGCTTTCGCGACTCCGCGGACCGCCGGGTGACGTTCCTGGGCTGTTCGGCCGCGGAGAACGACGAGAGCGGTGTCGTCGTGAGCGGCAAGTCCGACACCTCCTTCGGGGCCCGCGACCACCGGATCGCCGACTGCCACCTCGTCGACAACTCGGGGGCCGGGATCGAGGTGCTGGACGCCGCCGAGGACGCCGCCCTCGCGGTCGACGACTGTACGATCGCGGACAACGGCGGCTGCGGCGTCCGCGTCGACGCCGGCGGCCCCGTGGGTGGCGTCTCGATCACCGATTCAGCGATCCACGGCAACGACGGCGCGGGGGTCCTCCACCGGGGCGGCGGCCGCGACGTCGCGGTCACGGGCTGTGCCGTCCACGACAACGCGAACGGCATCCACCTCGACGCCGCGGGCGGGGCCTACCGGGGGATCACGCTGATCGGCAACCGCTGTCGTGGCTCCGGGGAGGGACGGCGCCGTGGGATCGCGCTCGAAGGCCCCCACACCGAGGGCGTCGTCCTCGGGAACACCCTCGCGGACGTCGCGTCCATCAGCTACGACGAGCGCCCCGAGGTGCTCCGGGACAACGTCGGCTACCCCACCGAGGGCGGCGGTAGAACGACCGTCGCGGACGGCGACGTGCTGAACCACGGGCTGGCGGAGGAACCCTCGACCGTCGTGCTCCAGTCGACCTCGGCCTCGCGTGCGTTCCCCCGGGAGGTCGACGGCGAGGGGGTCGTCGTCGGACTGGTCGGTCCGGCCGGCGAACCGGTCGAGAACCCCGAGGCGGTCTTCTGGGAGGCGGCGGTTCGCTGACCTGGACCACAAGACATAGCCCTCCACCGGCCCCACCCACGATATGGACCTCCGTGCCCGCGACGTCATGACGACCGACGTGGAGACCGCCCACCCGGACGACGAGGTCGGCGACGTGCTCGAACGCCTCGCGAAGGCCGACTTCAACGGCTTTCCGATCGTCGACGGGGACGAGGTCGTCGGGATCGTCACGCAGGGCGACCTCGTCAGGCTGTTCCGCAAGAAGGATCGGCTGGTGTGGATCCCCATCGGCGTCCCGCCGTTCAGCGAGACGCTTCCCTATGCGGTGGACTTCTCGCTCGACGAACTCGATCTGGGGATCGACTTCGTGAAGAACGCCCGCAAGGACGTCAGCGAGGTCATGACCCGCGACGTGGTGACCGTCGAGGCCGACACCGGGATCGAGGAGGTGCTCGCGATTCTCGCGAACGAGGAGCGCGACATCAACCGCGTGCCGGTTCTCGAAAAGGGACGGCTGGTGGGGATCATCACCCGCGAGGACCTGCTGCGGGCGCTGCAAACGGAGATCGGCCGCTGAGAGCGTAAGTTTCTCTACGCTGGATGACCAATCGGGGAGTGATCGGAGGGGACGATGTTCGAACTAGGTGGGGTGACAGTGACGGGGGGGATGGTAGCGCTCGCGCTCGTGCTCGTAGCGGGAGCCGTCTGGCTGACGCGGCGGGTGCCGTACGTCGTCGTCGCGCTCGTCGCGCTGATCGGGGCGGTCCACGCCGTCGCCTACGGGACGGCGTATCTCGACCCGGCACGGCTCGCGAGCGTTCGAGGAACGGCCTTCGAACTGGCCCGCGACGGGTTCCTCGCGGCCGCGGGCGCGCTCGACACCGCCTTCGCCGCGATCGGGTGGGCGCTCTCGCGGGGGTTCGATTTCCTCTCGACCACGACGATGCCGGGGGCGACCGTCTCGGTTCTGGAGTTCGCCACGTTCCTCCTCGCGGTCGTCGTCGCGAGCGCGGTCGTCTGTGGCCTGTTGCTCTGGATCGTTCAGTGGGCCGACGGCACGCCGCTGGGCGTGTGGCTCGCCGGCCTCGGGGTGGTCTTCGGCATGACCGGGATCCTCTGGACGTGGCTTCCCTTCGGGATCGCCGAGGCGACCGCGCTTCACGCCCTGTCGATCATCGCCGCCGTTCTCGTGGGCGTGATCGGAGGGGGCTACGCGATCACCGTTGTGACGGCCGACGAGCCGCCGACGCTCGGGGTGCGCGAGCGCGTGCGGGCGGAGCGGTAATCCACGACCGGCGCGTCGTTCCGTCCGCTGGGTCCCGCTAAACGAATGCTCTCCCCCGCTCGTCGCCCGGCGGGCGCGTGCGACCGGCAGTATATCCCGCGTCGACCCCTACCCTCGCGCATGTCCGAGTGGCCCGATGTGGACGGGATCGAGGGGGTCGCCGCCCGGCGCGACGAACTCGTCGAGGGGGTGCGCGAGCACGCCGGCCGGATCGCCTACCGGCTCGCCCGGCTTCAGGGGGGTGAGTACGGCCAACGGACCTTCCCGACCGCCCGCGGCGAGTGGACCGTGAAGTACGAGGCCGGCGACCTGCAGTACCTCCGGTACGATCCGGATTCTGGTCCGGAGACCTACGTCGTCTCGACGAAACGGCCGCCGGACCCCGAGGCGCTGGCCGAGGCCCTCTCGGACTACGGGGCGTTCGTCGCCGCGTTCAACGACCACGTCCGATCGCTTGACGGCGTCCTTGACGACGTGGAAGTCGAGTTCCCCGAAATCGAACCCACCGACGGCGTCGTCGCCCAGCGCGACCGGGTTCTCGGACGCGTTCGAGAGGCGTGCGACTGGATCGCGGGCGAACTCCACCGCTACGAGGGCGGCGAGTACGGCACGTTCGCCGCGCGGGTGTCGGGCACCCGCTGGGAACTGAAACGCGAGCGCGACCGGGCGTCCTACCTGCGGGTCGGCGGCTCCGGGGGGATCTACCTGCTCTCGCAGTACGGACCGCCCTCGGCGGCGGACATCCGCGAGCACGTCCCCGACTTCCGCGGGTTCGTCGAGGCGTACAACGACCACGTCGAGGAGGTAGAGAGCGACCTGCGGCGGGTCTCGTTGTGAGCGAGCCGCGTCCGAACCGATCGGACTGATCCGTTATCCGTACCCGGACCTCTCGATCTGTCGCCAGCGCGCCTCACGATCCGCGTATCACGCGGCGGACGGATACCGGAACGGGATGCGGCATCGCTCACTCGGGTCGGGCTCCGTGGGCGGGCGAGACCGACTGGTTCTCGGCGTCGATCAGACAGACCAGTCGGCGACGACAGCCGGTGTCGAAGGTGGCCGGCGCTCCAGCCGCCGTCTCTCGGGTGTCGCTCGCGGTGGTGATCGGTGGCGATTCGGTCGTGACCGTCGGCTGTGGGTGCGTGCTGCTCATGGCGTGTCGGCGTCCGTGGTCGTGGGGCGATGCGCGCGGCGAGAATCAGTCGTGGACACGTACTACCGACATCTGTGCCTCACCCGATGGCCGTATCTATAATGAATGTTCGGGTAGGTTCGGATGTTGCCGGTCGGGGGTGGCCTCGGAACTCACGACTCGTTCTCGATTCGTAGTGAACGTGTTTAGCACGTCTATAGGGACCGCTCGTCCCGTTACTGCTCATCCAGCATTCGGATGCCTCGCTCCACGACCGCCTCGGTCACGAAGAGACTCGTCTCACGCTGGAGTGCTCGCATATGCGATGCCGCTTCGTCTCTGTCGAGCGATCCGTGGCCGTAACCGAGCGCGATGACGCCGATGGAACCGTGTACTTCGACGCCCGCGTCGGAAGTCACCTCTCGGGTGGCGAGGTGGTCCGTCAGAAGAGCTACTTGCGCCCTTTTGCGACCGCTAACGCGGCGCGTTCTCCTGTGTCCCGTCCGTTGGATGCGACATTCTCCTCGTCCGCTTCGACGAGTTCGTACGGAAGCTTCATGTCATTTGACAATCTAAAACAGTAGACCGCTGTATGCCCCGAGATGGGTCTGCTTCCAACGGGAGTTCTCGTCCCCCTACGGACTTTGAAACGGGAGTACGATACTGGGCCCCGGCGATCGCCGTGAGTCTGACGACGTTCATCGTGGTCGTCAACGCGTCCCTGATGAACGTGGCGATCCCCACGATGGTGGCGGAGTTCGATACCTCGGTCACCGTGATTCAGGGGGCGGTTTCGCTCTACTCGCTGGTGATAGCGGCGCTGATTCTCCCGGCCGGTACGCTGCCATCTCGGCGTAGTCCTCGGCGCGTAATGGCGGTTGCACTGATCGTCTACGCCGGTGGAACGCTGGTGGCGGCGATTAGCTGGAACACGACGATCCTCTATCTCGGCTGGTCGCTCGTCCAGGGTTCCGCGGCCGCCGTGATATTTCCCCTGACGTTCACTGTACTGACGGTCAGTTACGAGGACGATGACCGGGCGAAGGCGTTCGGACTGCTGGCCGGCGTGAGCGGGGTCGGATCGACGCTCGGACCGATCATCGGTGGCGCACTCACCACGTACGCGAGTTGGCGGTGGGGATTTACGCTCCAACTCGTCGGTGTGGGGGTTATTCTCTACTTCGTTCGATACGTGCGTCCGAATCCGCTGTCGGAAACGCGCGGTTCGCTGGATAAAGGCGGGACGGCGCTGACCATCGTCGGCGCGACGTCGCTCGTCACCGGGTTCCTTCTCAGCGGGAAGTACGGGTGGTTGGTCGAACGGCGGCCGTTCTTCGTCGGCGAGATGCAGTTCAACCCGCTTGGGACGTCGCCGGCGATCTGGCTCCTTGGTGTCGGATTGCTCGCGTTCGCCGCGTTCGTTCAGTACGAACGCCACATGGAACGTGCGGGGAAGTCGCCGCTCGTCCCGCTGCACGTCCTGACGAACCGATCCTTTTTAGCCGGTGTCATCACGTACAATGTTCGCTCGATCGTCTCGGCTGGCTTCCTGTTCATCTTTCCGGTCTACCTTCAGGCGGTACTCGGATCCACCGCCTTCGAAACCGGGGTCGCGTTGTTACCGTACTCTCTTACGTCGGTCCTCTTTGCGGCGTTTACGACCGACTGGCGCAAGTACGTCTCGCCGAAGACGCTCATCCAGGTCGGTATCGTGTGTATCGGCCTCGGACTGGTGCTGTTGTACGAGCAGACGGGCCCCGATCAGACGATCGGCAGGATGGTCATCCCGGTGGCGCTGTATGGAACCGGCGTCGGACTCATACTGGCACAGATCTCCAACATGACGATGTCGGCCGTTCCGACCGCGGACTCCGCCGAGGCGTCCGGCGTCCTGAACGTGAGCAGTTCGATCGGATTCGCCATGGGGACAGCAGTCGTCGGCTCGTACTTTCTCGGACACTTCTACGGTGGTGTCGTCGACAGAGTGCTCCGAGCGGAACACGTGACCGTTTCGACGGAGCAACGAAACGAGCTGGTGATCGCTCTCGAGGACGCAGCGGAGACGGCAACCGAAGCCACCCAACAACGCTTCCTGGACCAGCTCACTCCGACGCAACGACAACTGCTCGAGGGTATCTTCGAGGCCGCGATGTTCGACGCTCAACGGGCGGCGCTGCTCCTCCTCGTGCTGTTCGTGCTGCTCCTGCTCATCGCATCGACGTTCCTGCCGCGGCAGATACCGGACGCCGACGAACGAACCGACGACTCCGAATCACGCCGAGGTTCGATACGTGAGACGTCTGAAACGGCCGTGGAGGATTGATCGAAACGCCGAACCGAGCCATGAACAGTCGGTAGTAGTTCGGCCTCGGCACTCATAGGGCTCGTCATCGCGCGCTGCCTAGACGCGCTCGGGAGGGTGCTCGTCATCGGCCGGTTGCGACTACCCGCGGCGGGGGCAAGACGGTTGTCCTTCCGGGCACGTCGGCCCCCTCGGATCTCGGCGAGCGATAGGTGTATGCTGATCCGAGTGCCATAGGACGTGATGAGCACCGTCATCGAGTTCACCGTTCCCGCGAGTTCCTGCGCGCTCGGCCGGTCGCTGGGCGGCGACCCCGATGCGCTCCTCGAACTCGATCGGGTCGTGCCGACCGACGACACCGTCATGCCCTTCTTCTGGGTGTGGCACCTCGACCCCGAGGCGTTCCTGGCGGCCGCCGAGACCGAAGACGCGATCGAGCGGATCACGGTCGTCGACCGAGTTGAGGACGGGGCGCTCTTCGCCGCCCGGTGGAACCGCGAGGCCGCCCGCACGCTCTTCGCCATCGTCCGGAGCGGCGGGACGCTGCTCGACGCGCGGGCGACGTCCGAGGAGTGGCACTTCGAGATCCGGTTCGACGACCGGGCCGCCACCACCGAGTTCCGGACGTTCTGTGACGAACGCGACGTTCCCCTGTCGCTCACCCGGATCTCGACGTCGGTGTCGCCCGAGACGGAGCGATACGGCCTCACCGCGGAACAGCGCGAGGCGCTCTCGGTCGCGTATCGGCGGGGCTACTTCGAGGAACCGCGTCGGGCGACCCTCGGGGACGTCGCCGAGGAACTGGGCATCTCCGCGCGGGCGGTCGCGGGCCGACTCAGACGCGGCCAGGCGACGCTGCTCGAACGCACGGGGCTGGCGGCCTCTCCCCCCTGACGGTATAAACCTCTTCAGCGGTGAACGGATAGGCCGATGCACCCCGCAGTCCTATGCTCGCCTGCGGCCCGACGAGTTCCGTAACTGGGTGTCGACCGTGGTGCTCGTTTGGATGCTCGTGTGTCACCGCCGTCCGGGTCCCGCGACCGATGTCAGAGGCACCATTCAGGGATTCATCCACCTTCTCTACTGTTCGACCCGTTCGCGGGCCGCCGCCACGACGAGCGGCAGGGTGATCGTCGCGTCCGCGTAGACGGAGGCGTTCTCCCCCGCCTTCTCGATCTTGCCCCACGACCGGGCCTCGTCGAGCGTCGCACCCGAGAGCCCGCCCGTCTGCGGGGGGTCCATCGTCAACTGGACGGCGTAGTCGTAGGCCGTCGGCGTCACGAGCATCGTCTGCAGGACGTAGTTCTTCGGGACGCCCCCGCCGACGACGAACGCGCCCGACCGGTCGGCGTGGTAGGCGAGGTCGTTCAGGTGGGTCATATCGGAGAGCGCGTCGAGTGAGAACTCGGAGGTCTGGGAGTACATCCACGCCTGCAGGCCCAGCACGGAGTCCTGAATCGCCGGACAGTAGATCGGCACGTCCTCCTCGTAGGCCGCCGCGGCGATCCCGGCGTCCTCGTCGATCCCCTCTTCCTCGTTTACCGCGGCGGTCGCCCGACCCAGTTCGGCCGTGAGTTCCCGGATCGAGACCGTTCCCTCGAACGACGGGAACACCTCCTCGCGGAGGTGGGTTTCGAGCAGCGTGAAGTGTTCCTGGGGCAGGTAGACGTTGTAGATCCGGTCGACCCACTCGTCTCGGAGGGTCTCGTCGTGATCGCGCTCGGTGCCCTCGCCGTCACCGTGGACGGCCCCGTGGTGGTGTTTGCCGCCGATCCCCTCGATCGCGTCGTGGGTGAGGTTCGCGCCGGTCGTCACGAGCGCGTCGACGTAGCCGTCGCGGATCAGGTCGACGACGAGGCGACGCATCCCCGTCGGCACCATCGCGCCCGCCAGCCCGAAGAAGACGCTGACGTCCCTCTCGCCGAACATCCGCTCCGTGATTTCGACTGCGCGATGGAGGTCGGCCGCGCCGATCCCCGCGTTGCCGTACTCCGCGGCGAGTTCGCCGACGCTCATCCCGGCGTGAACGCTCGTGTGGCCGATCGGGTCGTGCGCGAACTCCTCGCGGGGTGGTGTCTCCTCGGTCATATCACGTCTGGACGCGCGGCGGGTTTCAACCGTTCGATGAAACACCGGAAAGGGGAAGGGGGAATAGCCATGGGGGGACGACCCCCGCATCGGATGGTACGGGTCGTCCCGCCGGTTCGCCGTCGGGGTCGGTCTCTGCCAGGATACCGACCCGGGCGAACGTGGGTCCGATGTGTGTTGTCGACCGATCTGTACCCCTCCGTTCGGGTCAGCGGACCCGGACGGGGAATACACTACCCACCACTCGCCGATAGCGTATTACTATCCACCAGTTAATTACGCGTATTATGAATTTATTTTTATTATATACCGATTAGTGACCCATTTATCGGCCCGAACCCCGACGATTTTTGTCACGTTTCGGCTCGGACTAAAAGGCGACATCGGGTGGCTATAGCCACACGAAAGAGCCGCAAGGCACGTCAGAGCACCTCGCAAATCATGAGTGCAGGACTCGGGCTGAGGACGACGCCAGAGGCACTCTGAGACCCTTCCTCCTTGTCGGATGTTTTACACGCTCTCTGGCGCACTCTTTCCGTCCAAAGTTGGTCAGTTGCGATAGCAAGGAGATGAGTGGGTCTGTATCGGCGGGCAGGTCGACACAGAACTGGCCTCAGCAAAGGATCACCATCATTTTTAATTCGATTGAATGTGGCTGTAACCGAGTCCGCCACCGATACACCCCACTCGCAAATATCTATGTAGGTCGTATTCGTTAGTACGGTATCACAAAGGAAGGAAGTGGCCGTTCGGTCATGTATCCTCCGTAAATGGGTGGGAAATTTCCTACCCGAACAGTACTCGGTGTGTCGTCAGGGATCTGTTCGAATCGGAAACGGTAGCGAGGGTAACTAACCAAGCAACTCGCTCGCTGTCGAGACTCCGTTCTGATCCTCGTTCGTCTCCAGAAGGGAATGACTGTCGACCATATCGACAGCATTCGACCAGCAACAAAGAGGGGAGCCCGTCGTCAGCCATCTGGTGGGGTGATGAGAACCGCATTCTCCGCTAACGCCTTATGTGCCCGGCGAAAGCGATTCGAGAGGGCCTGTGAGGAGATCTCGAACTCCTCCGCTAATTCACTCAGCGCCGTTTCCCGTGGAATCTCGTAGTATCCTGATCGCAACGCTGCAACCAGCGTTTCACGCTGAGTCTCCGTGAGCACGGCATGCAAGTCGGTTGTTGGAGACGAGGGACGATACAGTCGAGTGAGATCGAGCTCGAACTCGTTCGCCGTGATGTAATCGCTGAACTGGGTGAGATCATCCTCCGAATCGAATCGGAGTTGCAGCTCCCAGCGTTCGTTACGGCCGGTCGCAGAGAGGAGGATCGCCCCTGTCTCAGTATACGCGTAGACGACCGATTCGACGTCCCGGATCCAATTCGCACGATATAAGACCGCGGTCTCGAGTTCGTCGATCCTCGTGAGGTCTTCAACCGATGGATCGTCCCTCGCTGCGGCCTCGAACGTCTCGTGATCCCCGTCAGAGGTCCAGAAATACGGCATGATCCGATCGGGGCCATGGGAGACGACCCGTTCGACCTCGACGATCATGTCCGTCGCCGTGCTGAGTGTCTCGTACAGGGCAAATTGGTCCGCTGGGACGGTAAATTCAGCGATAATACTCATGTAATCACCATAGGAGTACACTACACCGTCAAACAAGAAGGCATAAATGGGTTTGTGCATCAACCTCGATGATTTCAATAGTCGATGACGTAGGTACGGCTCAGCGTCTGCCGTCCGAGAGGTGACGGGGTATAGGAACGCGACTGAGACCGCTGCGCTCATAACCTCTCGGAGGTGGGCGCTCCTAACAGGTGCCTCTGACACAATGAACCGGTATTCACCAGCCGAACGTCGACACACACGGAGTGGTAACGATGAGTAGCGACATCGAATCAGTTGTTTCCTCTGAAAGGGATGTCTTTGGCGGGGCAACAGCTCACTCAGCCGTCTTCGAGGCGCTTTCATCGCAGTCGTGCCGCTATATCATCTACTATTTCCTGGCGGCATCCGACTCCAGTATCTCGATAAGGGAGTTGGTCACAGGGATTCAAACGCTTGCAGCCCACGAGAGCAAGCGACCGTCACTGGTCGGCGGTGCTGCTCTCAAATCACTCCTTATTGAGAGGGCGATCCCGCGGCTCGAGCAGCTCGATGTGGTCGAATACGATCCCCGAAGCGGGAGCGTTCGGTACCATCGACAGCCCTTCGTCGAAGAGTACGCCGAACACGCGGCCTATCAAGAATTAGCGTCGGATTTCGTTGAGGAGTCACTGTAGCGCGATTCCACGAGCGTATTTCAGGCTGGACTATGGCTACATGCCCGTCGGGGCGTCGATCCACGTCGTTTCGAGCCCCCAGTCGTCCGCCAGCGCCCGCAGCGATCGGACGCCGAACGTCTCGGTCGCGTAGTGGCCCGCGAGGACGACCGTCACGCCGGCCTCCCGCGCCTCGTGGTAGACCTTCTGTTTTCCCTCGCCGGTCACGAACGCGTCTACACCCCGTTCGACGGCCTCCGCGAGCCAGTCGGCCCCGCTCCCGGTGACGATCGCGACGTCCTCTACGTCCTCTGGACCGAAATCCAGCACGCGGACGGCCCCTCCGCCGGTGTCGAGGTCCGAGAGCCGGTCCTCGAGCCCCGCCGCGCTGTACGTCGAGGACGCACGCCCGGCCAGCCCGATCGTCTCGGACTCGAGCGACCCGAACGGCTCCCGACTCCCGAGTCCGAGGTGGTCGGCGACGCCGGCGGCGTTCCCGAGGTCGGGGTGGGCGTCGAGCGGGAGGTGAGAGACGTACAGCGCCATGTCGTTCTCGATCAACGCGGCGATCCGGTCGTAACTCCGACCCGTTACTCGCTCTATGCCGCCCCACGAGAGGCCGTGATGCACACAGAGGACGTCCGCGCCCGCCTCGGCCGCCCGATCGATCGTCTCGCGTGCGGCGTCGACCGCGAAGGCGGCGTGGTCGAGTTCTCCCTCGCGGCCGACCTGCAACCCGTTGGCGCTCGCGTCGATCCCGTCGAACGCCTCGGTCCGGAGGCGGTCGTCGTAGCGCTCACACAGTTCCGTCAGTTCCATGGGCGTGTGTAGCGACGAACTCCCTGAGTAACTTTCCACCGAGCGCCGCCGCCTGGCCGTCGTCGCGGTCGTTGACCTCGACCACGTCGAACCCCAC
This sequence comes from Halalkalicoccus sp. NIPERK01, assembly GCF_030287405.1. Lineage (NCBI taxonomy): Archaea > Methanobacteriati > Methanobacteriota > Halobacteria > Halobacteriales > Halalkalicoccaceae > Halalkalicoccus > Halalkalicoccus sp. NIPERK01. The sequence continues at coordinate 383,194 of NZ_JASVVV010000003.1, forward strand.
GCAGTGGGGTGCCGCGGCGCGGACGACCCCGCGCATCTCCCGCGGCGTCAGGCCGAACGGCTCCATCGTGCCCGTCCCCGGCGCGAACGCCGGGTCCGCCCCGTCGACGTCGACGCTCAGGTAGACGTCCCTCCCCGCGAACGGATCGCGCTCCCCTTCTTTGACCGCCCGGAGCCACGCGCCGACCTCCTCGGGCGGGACGACGGTAACGTCCTCCGCGGCGGCGCGGTCCCACTCCTCCTCGCTCCCCGTTCGCGCGCCGACGACGATCGCCTCCTCGGCGGTTTCGAGCGCGCGGCGGGTCACGCACGCGTGGGACCACTCGTCGCCGTCGTACTCCTCGCGGAGGTCGAGGTGGGCGTCCAGACAGACGAACAGGTCGGGATCGGTCGCGTCGACGCCCGCGGCGCTGACGGTGTGCTCGCCGCCCAGAAGCAGGGGGACGGCGTCGTCCCAGACGACGTCCCGAACCACGCCCGAGAGGTGCTCGACGTACTCGGCGGCGTCGGTCCAGGCGCGGACGTCGCCGTGGTCGTGAACGGAGAGGTCCGAGAAGTGCCGGTCGGTACGCCGGTCGTAGTCGTCGAACGTCTCGGCGAACCGCCGGATCCGGTCGGGGCCGAACCGGGCTCCCGGCTGGAAGGTCGTCGAGACGTCGAGCGGCGCGCCGACGATCGCGTAGTCGGCGTCCTCGCGCGCGGTCGACGCGCCGGGGAACATCAGACGATCTTCCGCTGCCCTTCCATCTCGAGGAACTCGATGCTGTCCTCGGACGAGAGGTCCGCGTCCGAGGGGGTGCTGATCGTGATCGTCTCGTAGGTATCGAGGTCCATCACCTGCGCGACGGTGTCGCTCTCGACGTTGATGACCTGCCCCTGCTTTCGCTCGATTATCGGTACTCTAATTTTTGCGTCGACGGGCTGGGAGAAACTGCGTTTCTTGCCGTCGAAGACCCCCTTGCCCTCGACGCGGGCCTTCGCGCTGCCGTGTTTGCCCGGTTTCGCCGTGCTGTAGTGGGTGATCTTGCACGCGGCACCGTCCATCATCACATAGCCGCCCTCCTGGAGATCGCGGACCTGCTTTTGCTGCGTTACCATGCGCTTCGCTACCCACGGTAGCTGTATAAGTGGTTTGGAACGCGCTACTCGTGGTCCTCGATCACACGCCCGACCCGCGTCAGTCCCTCCTCCAACTCCGCGGTCGGAAGTCCGAAGCCGATCCGGAAATAGTCCTCGAACCCGAAGAACTCCCCCGGCGCGAGCACGACGCCCTCGGCCTCGACGACCGCTCGACAGAACTCCTTCCCGGAGTCGAACCCGTCGGGGACGGTCACGAACCCGTTTACTCCCACTGGATCGTGCCACTCCAGCCCGTGTTCGTCGATCCACTCGGCGACCATATCGTGGTGCTCGCGCGCCAACTCGCGGTTCTCCGCGAGGATCGCCCCCTCCCGCTCGCCCAGCGCCTGTCTCGCGACGTGCTGGCCGAAAACGGAGGGCGAGATCGTGGTGTAGTCCTTCCAGCGCACCGCGCCCTCGATCACCTCCTCGGGGCCGGCGATCCAGCCGAAGCGCAACCCCGCGAGGCCGTAGGCCTTCGTCAGGCTCGCCGTGCTGATGCCGTGTTCGCCCATCGACGCGACGGGGGGGAGGGGGTCCTCACAGAGCAATCGGTAGACCTCGTCACACAGCAGGTAGGCGTCGTTCTCCTCGGCCAACTCGTACAGTGCTTCCACCGTTTCCTTCGAATGATATCTTCCGGTCGGGTTGTTCGGGTTGTTCAGCACGAGCAGGCGGGTCTCGGGGCGGATCGCCTCCGCGACCGTATCGACGTCGAGCCCCCAGTCGGGTACTGAGAGGCTCACCCGCGAGACGTCACAGATCGACTCGGGCACCGCCGAAAGCGCCTGGTAGGTCGGCGTGACGACGACCGTATGGTCCCCGGGTTCGAGCAGCGACCGGAAGACGAGGTAGTTCGCCTCCTGGGTCCCACAGGTGAAACAGACCTCCTCGGCGTCGCGACCGTAGCGCGCAGCGATCTCGGCACGGAACTCGGGATCGCCGTCCGTCGGGATCACGTAGCCGAGTTCGCCGGGGTCGGTGTCGAAGCGGTTCGCCTCCAGACTGCGGATCCCGCTCTCGGCGAGCATGATCTCGGCGTCGTGTTCGTACTCGTCGAACCAGCGTTCGAGTCCGAAGGGCGCGATCTCCATAGCGGGGCTACGTCCGACCCCACCTCAACCTTGCCGATCCATCCCCACCAGTTCGGGCGCGCACGTCTCGAACCCGAATCGCTCGTAGAACTCCGGAACGTTCGCGATCAGGTTGACGTAGGCCGTCTCGGGGGCGTTGTCGTCCAGATACGCGAGCAGTCGTTCGACCACTCGCCGGCCGAGGCCCTCGCCTTGGTGATCGGGGTGAACCGCGATATCCACGAGTTGGTAGACGGTGGCGCCGTCACCGACGATCCGTCCCATCGCGACCGCTTGCGTCCCCTCTCGTACAGTTACCGCGAACAGCTCGTTGCCGAGCCCGCGGCGAGCGGCCTCCTCGGTGTGGGCGTTCAGACCGGCGGCCCGGCGAAGCGAGACGAACTCCGCGGGGGTCGGCGGTTCGGTTTCGATCTCGTAGGTCACGGTCGTGGGGAGTCGCTATCGGTCATGGGTTCATTCCTCGCGCCGTTGGCGCATGCTCTGGCGGGTGAACTGCGGGCGCGCGCGGATCCCCTTGCGGCGCTTCGTGAAGGAGCGATAGAGCACGTAGACGATGAACACCGAGAGCAACGCGGGGACGACCGCGGGCTGCCACGCCCGAAACGAGTAGATGATGGACGTCGAGATCAGCGTCACCGAGAGCAGTAGTCCATAGATCAGCCGCTTGGCGAACCGGTCGAAGACGTCGTTCGGGTCCTCGATGTCGACGTTGATCGTGACGTCCCCGCGTTCGAGCTGCGCGAGCGTTCGGTCCGCGGTCTGAGGCAGGCGGATCGACGCCTGCGTCGACTCCCACAGTTCCCGGCCGGTCTCCTCGGCGAACTGACGGGCGGTCTCCTCGCGGTAGCCCTCCTCGGTGAGGTACTCCGTCGCGGTCTCGATGAAGTCGAAGTCGGGATCGAGCGTGACACACACCCCCTCGACGACCGTCGCGACCCGGAGGACGAGCGCGAGGTTCGACGGGAGTCTGAGGGGGAACTCGTAGATCGTGTTCTCGATCTGGCTGATGATCTGGTTGACGCGGTACTGCTCGATCTGCTCGCCTCGAACGTCCGCGATGGCGAGTTCCATCACGTCGCCCATCACCTGCCGGTCCGCCTCCGGGCTCAGGGTACCCATCTCGATCAAGGTATCCAGAATGGCGTCGATGTCCTGGTTGGCCACGGCGATGTAGAACTCGACGATCTTGTTCTGGATGAACGAATCGACCCGCCCGCTCATCCCGAAGTCGTAGAAGACGATCGCCCCGTCCTCGCGAACGGCGAGGTTGCCCGGGTGGGGATCGGCGTGGAAGACGCCGTCGTCGACGATCATCTGGAGGTACGTTCGTTGAAGGGTCTCGGCGAGTTCGTGGCGGTCGATCCCCCGCTCGTCGAGTTCGCGGACGTTGCTGATCTTCGTCCCGCCGATGTACTCCATCGTGAGCACCCGCCCCGTCGAGTGGGTGTCGACGATCTCGGGGATCAGAACCCGGTCGTTGTCCTCGAAGTTGGCGCGGATCTCCCGGAGCATGTCGGCCTCCCGCTCGTAGTCCATCTCCTCGCGGATCGTCTTCGCGAACTCGTCGGCGAGGTTCTCGAGCGAGAACGCCTGGGCGTCCTGGACGAACCGCAACAGGAGCGGCAGCGAGAACTTGATCACCCGCAGATCGGCCTCGATCAGCGACTCGATCCCCGGCCGGCGGACCTTGACCGCGACGAGCCGATCGTCGATGTACGCCCGGTAGACCTGCCCGAGGCTCGCGCCGCTGATCGCGTTCCGGTTGAACTCCTCGAAGCGCTCCTCGACGGGCCCGAGGTCCGTTTCGAGAACCCGTCGGGCCTCCTCCCACTCGGCGGGGGGCACCTCGTCCTGCAGTTTCGAGAGTTCGTCGATGTACGCCGGCGGGAGGACGTCCGGGCGCGTCGAGAGCAGTTGGCCGAGCTTGATGAACGTCGGCCCGAGGGTCAGCAGCGACTCCAGCAGGCGGTTGGCCCGCTCGCGCTGGGTCTCGACGTCGACCTGCCGGGCGCTCCCGAAGAACACGAACCGATTGCGATCACGCGTATACGCCCACAGGAGCGGGAGGAACTGCCACGCGACGACGAAGAACCGTCGGTACGCACGGAGCCGTACCATCCCCGCCTAGGCGTCCTCGATGGGGATGGTCGTCGCCTCGGCCGGCTCACGACGGGGGACGTACAGTTCGAGCACGCCGCGCTCGATCGTCGCGTGGGCCTCCTCGCCGATCGCGTCCGGGGGCAACGGGAGGTCGACGTCCAGAAAGAGCGAGCGCTCCTCCCGGAGGTACTCGAAGCCCTGCGGGGCGTCCTTCTCGCGGCGGGCCTCGATCCGCACCCGGCGGTCCTCGGCGGTGACCTCGGTGCTCTCGCGCGTCGCGCCCGGCAGGTCGAGCACCACCAGGTACTCCTCGTCGCGTTCGAGCAGATCCGCGAAAACGGCCTCGGGCAACTCCCGGAGTGCCTCGCGCAGCGCTGACATACCCGGCGCTACGGCGGCGGGGGCGAAAAAGCCCGCGGTCACGCGCCGAGCACGAACGCGGTGCCGACCGGCGATCCGGGTGCGACGGCCGTGAGGACCGCGAGCACGGGGACGGGGAGGGAACGATCGCCGCCGGACCGCACGGTCCCGTGAGACGAGCGTGTCGACGACGTGTGCTTTTGGTCCCGCGCCCGCAACCCACCTACATGAGCCACGACGACCTCCGACACGCGGGGTTCAAGGAGCGAACGCGCGTCGAGGCGGCCCGCGAGCGCCTGCTCGATCGGGTCACGCCACACGACCGGACCGAGCGCGTCCCGCTCGCGAGCGCCGACGGCCGCACGCTCGCGACGACGGTGAGCGCCCCCAACCCGGTGCCGGGCTACGACCGGGCGGCGATGGACGGCTACGCGGTGCGCGCCGAGGACACCTTCGGCGCGAGCGACCGCTCGCCGAACCTCCTGCGGGCGGGTGAGGAGATCGGCCCCGACACCGCCGTCCGCGTACACACCGGCAGCGAACTCCCCGCGGGGGCCGACGCGGTCGTGATGATCGAGCAGGTCAGCGAGGTCCGCGACGAACTCGAAGTCAGCGACGCCGTCGCCGAGGGCGAGAACGTCGGGCCAGTAGGAGAAGACGTCTCGGAGGGCCAGACGCTCTACGAGCCAGGACATCGAGTTCGTCCCTCGGATCTCGGCCTCCTCAAGTCGGTGGGGCTGACCGAGGTCGAGGTCCGCGAGCGGCCCACGGTCGCGGTGGTCCCGACGGGCGAGGAACTCGTCCAGTCGGATCCCGCCCCCGGGGAGGTGATCGAGACCAACGCGCTGACGGTCTCGCGGTTCGTCGACCGCTGGGGCGGGCGGCCCACCTACCGGGAGATCGTCACCGACGACCCCGAGGCGCTGCGGGCGGCGATCCAGCGCGACCTCACGAAGGACCTGATCGTCACTACCGGAGGATCCTCGGTGGGCGAACGGGACCTCATCCCCGAGGTCGTCTCCGAGATCGGCGAGGTGCTCGTCCACGGGGTCGCCCTCAAACCGGGCCACCCAGTCGCCCTCGGTATCGTCGAGGACACGCCCGTCCTGATGCTGCCGGGCTACCCCGTCGCCTGCATCGTCAACGCGGTGCAGTTCCTCCGGCCCGCGCTCAAGCGGGCGGGCGGAATGCCTTGCGAGGACCACCCGACGACCGAGGCGCGTCTCGAACGCAAGATCAGGAGCGAACCCGGAATCAGGACGTTCGCACGGGTGAAACTCGATCGTGCGGGCGGGGACGGCGATGAGACGACCGCCCGCCCCACCCGCGTCAGCGGGTCGGGCGTCCTCTCGAGCGTCGCGCTCGCGGACGGCTGGGTGGTCGTCCCCGAGGACCGCGAGGGGATCGCCGAGGGCGAGACCATCGCCGTCGAGGACTGGGAGTGGTCGGCATAGCGGTTAGCGCCGTCCACCCGCGAGGTTCGCCGCCTCCGGGCGCGCGCGCAGACGGAGCATGGCGAGCGTCCCGAGCACCGGACCGACCGCGAGGATCGAAAACGCCCAGCGCCAGCCGACGGCGGCCGCCGCGACCGGGACCAGTTGGATCGACACCGTCGTGAGCGAGAACCCGATCGCCGTCTGTATCGTCAGTGCCGTGCCGACGTAGCTCTCCTCGGCGAGTTCGGTCACGCAGGCGGAGAACTGTGCGGAGTCGGCCACGACGACGAACCCCCACACCAGAACGAAGGGCGTGAGGAGGGCGACCGGTGCGCCGAACAGCACGCCGGCGGCGAGACAGGCGCTCGCGCTGGCGACCATGCTCGCGCTCGTGATCGTCGTCCGTCCGAGACGGTCGGCCGCGAGGCCGGCGAGTACGGCGCCGACCCCGCCGACGGCGATCGTCCCGAACGCGATCAGCGACGCCCACTCGGTCGATGCGGTCGTCCCGTTCGCGGCCAGACTCGCCGCGAGGTACGCCGGAATCCACGTCCAGACGGCGTACAGCTCCCACATATGGCCGAAGTAGCCGCCGTTCGCCAGGAGCGTCGGTCGATCGCCAAGGAGGCGGCCAACGGCACGCGGGTCGAACGGCGCGGCCGGCGACTGGTAGGGCCCCTCCTCGACGACCAGCGTGAGCAGGCCGCCGACCACCGCGAGCCCCGCCGATCCGTACAGGACGGCTCGCGCGTTTCCGACGCCGCCCAGCGCCCGGAGCAGGTGCGGGAGCGCGGAGCCGACGGTGAGCGCGCCGACGAGGACGCCGATGGCGAACCCCCGCCCCGCACGGAACCAGCCGGCGATCAGCTTCATCCCCGGCGGATAGACCCCCGCCAGCGCTATGCCGGTCAGGAACCGGAGAACGATCGCCGGGGCGGCCGCGTCGACGAACGCGGCGATCGTGACGGTGAACGCGGCCCCGAGCAACGCGGATCCCGCGACCAGCACCCGTGGTCGGATCACGTCCGAGAGCGTGAGCGTGGCCGACAGGAGCGCGCCGACGACGAACCCCAACTGGACGGCGATCGTCAACCACGCCGTTTCGGCGGGCGAGAGCGCCCACTCGGTGGCGAGTTCGGGCGCCGCGGCGGTCACGCTGAACCAGAGCGACATCACCAGCAGTTCCGCGATCGCTATCACGCCGAGCGCCCGATATCGTCCGCTCTTCTGCTCGTGTGCCACTACGGTCTCCATCGTATCCGGACCCCTCTCCCGGCCATTCTCCGTAGAGGATAGTATCTGGTCGTATATCCGCCTCGCGGCGGTTTCGTTCGCCGTCTCTGACGGCAATTCGGCGTCTAGACCGACCCTTGAAGCCGCTGGCTTTCCCAGTGTGAGTATGCACGTTACGGTGGCGGTCACGGCCATGCTCGGGAGCCGACCGGATACGACGCGATCGGACGACCCCTGGGGAGGGATGCGAGTATGACCGATCGAAAGGAGTTCCGCGACCTCGTCCCCCCAGAAGAAGCCCACGAGGCGATCGCCTCGCTCTCGCTTTCGAGCGGGGCCGAGGAGGTTTCCCTGCGCGAGGCCCGCGGGCGGGTTCTCGCCGAGCGGGTCGACGCCGCGCTCGACGTGCCGGGGTTCGACCGCGCGAGCATGGACGGCTACGCCGTGCGCGCGCGCGACACCTTCGGCGTGGACGAGGCCGACCCCGCGGTCCTCGATCTGGCGGGCGCGGTCCACGCCGGCGAGGAACCCGACGTGTACGTCGAGGCGGGGACCTGCGCCGAGATCTCGACCGGAGCGGTGATGCCCGAGGGCGCCGACGCCGTGGTGATGGTCGAGCGGACCGACGAACGCGCGGAGCGTGGCTCCGCGGATGGATCGAGCGGTGAAACCGCGAGACGCGTCGAGGTCCGCACCTCGCTCGCGCCGGGCGATCACGTCATGCTCGCCGGGGCCGACGTCGCCGCCGGCGAGCGCGCGCTCGGGCCCGGAACCCGCCTGACGTCGAGGGAAATCGGCCTGCTGTCGGCGCTCGGGATCGATTCGGTCCCCGTGCGCGCGAAACCGCGCGTGGGGATCGTCTCGACGGGCGACGAACTCGTCCGCCCCGGCGAGGAGGTCGAAAGCGAGCGCGGGCAGATCTACGACGTCAACAGCTACACGATCGCGACCGCCGTCGAGGAAGCGGGCGGGGAGGCAGTACTGTATCCCCACGCGGGCGACGACTACGACGAGATGGAGCGCGTGCTGGTCGAGGCCGCCGCCGAGTGCGATCTCGTGCTCTCGTCGGGCTCGACGTCGGCGAGCGCCGTCGACGTGATCTACCGCGTGATCGAGGAGCGCGGCGACCTCCTGCTCCACGGCGTGGCGATCAAGCCCGGCAAGCCGATGCTCGTCGGCGAGTTCCCCGACTCGGCGTACGTCGGCCTCCCCGGCTATCCCGTCTCGGCGCTCATGATCTTCAGGCACTTCGTCGCCCCCGCCATCCGCCGGGCGGCAGGCCTGCCCGAACCCCGCACGGCGACCGTCGACGCCGAGATGGCCGTCGAGGAGCGCTACGGCGAGGGCCGCACCCGCCTCATGCCGGTCGGACTGGTCGAGAGCGCTGGAAAGGGGGCGCTCGCCTATCCGGTCGACAAGGGTTCGGGCGCGACGACCAGCCTCGTCGAGGCCGACGGGATCGTCGAGGTCGGTCCCGACACGGCCTACCTCGGTGCGGGCGAACCCGTCTCTGTCACGCTGTTCTCGCCCGAGGTGCGCCCGCCGACGGTCTTCGGCGTCGGCGAGGACGACCCCCTCCTTTCGAGCGTGCTCGACGGCCTCGACCGGCCGCGCTACCTCGCGATCGGGAGCCGACAGGGACTCCGCCGCCTCGACCGGGGTGTGCCCGACTTCGCCGCCGTCTCGGGACCGATCGAGCGCGAGGCCGACGCGGTCGAACTCGGCGGCTGGACCCGCGAGTGGGGGCTGGTCGTCGGGTCGGGCAATCCCCGAGGGATCGAGGGGCTCGCGGACCTCGTCGACCGGGACCGCCGGTTCGTCAACCGCCCAACGGACTCGGGGCTCCGGACGACACTTTCCGCCGCCATCGCCGACCTCGCCGAGTCGCACGGGGAGTCGCGTCGAGACCTCGAGGAGCGGATCGACGGGTTCGAACTCGCCGCCCGCGCCCACGAGAGCCCCGCGAGGAAGGTCGCGTCCGGGAAGGCCGACGCCGGTCTCGGGCTGCGCGCGACGGCCGAGAAGCTAGAACTGGACTTCGTTTCGCTGGGCGAGGAACGGGTGACGGTGCTCGCGAACCCCAACAGGCTCGAGAAACGGGGCGTCGAGGCGCTTCGAGAGGCGATCGAGAACGCCCCTGCGGAGCTACCGGGCTTCGAGCGCTGAACCGAGATCGAGTTCGGAGAAGCTCCGCACGCGGTGGTCGCCCAGCACGCAGACGCCGCGGTTCTCGGCCCCGTGGCGCTCGACGTGGATCGCGTCGAGGCCGGCGTTCCACGCCGCGCCCACGTCGTTCGCGCCGTCGCCCGCGAGCACGCCCCGGCCGGAGACGCCGAGGTCGCCGACGGCTCGCTCGACGGGCGTCGGGTCGGGCTTCCAACCCAGGGCGTCCGAACAGCAGACGACGGTGTCGAACCAGTCGGCGATGTCGAGGCGCTCTAGGACGGGTTCGGTGAGGAACGGCTGACAGTGCGTGACCAGTCCGACGGGTTGGTCGATGTCGGCGACGAACGCCGCGTCCTCGTAGAGCGTGGTCGCCTCGACGCGCTCGGCTGGCGTTTCGACCGCGTCGAACGCGGCCCAGAAGGGCCCCCGGTCGAGGCCGAGCGCGGCGATCTGCGCCTCCCGGTCGCCCCCGAGGCCGTACCAGAGGCTCCGCGCCTCGGCGTCGGAGAAGCCCCGACCGAGGCGCTCGCCCACGCGGTCGAACGTCTCACGGACGTAGGACCACTCGACGTCGACGAGCGTGCCGTCGAGGTCGAGCAGCCAGAAGTCGTAGTCGTACGCGCTGCCGGTCATCGAGGGGCCTAGCTACGCGCTCGTGAACATATGAGGCTGTCGGCCCCCTACTCCACCTCGATCGAACTCCCGAAGTACTTGTTCAGCACCTCGTCGGTCGAGTCGGCGTTGAACTGCCCGAGGTCGGCGGCGATCGCCTCCTTCAACGCCGCGTACCCCTCGGCGGTCGTCTCGAAGCGGCGGTACTCGACGGCCTCGACCGGGACGCCGAGCGCCTCCTCCGCGAGTTCCCGGAGGTGCCCCGACGCGTTCGCCTCGCCGCGCCAGAGGTTGTCCCGGAAGAACAGCCAGCCCTCCTCGCTTGGCGGGTCGGCCTCGCGGTAGAGCGTCGTCCCGAAGGTCGACGGCTCGACGCGAATCCCCTCCGGATCGAGTCGAAACCGCACCGAGAAGACGTACCGGCTCATGCTGTCGGTCATGGGCGTACGACCTGCAGCGTGATTCGACGGGCACCGGCACGAGTCTCGCCCGTCGGCTCCACTCGATTCACGAAGATATGACCGACAGTATCACGCCCCCTCGTTGACCCGTCGGGCCATCTCGACGTCCTGGTCGGTGATTCCGCCCTCCTCGTGGCTCGTGAAGCGGACCTCGACCTCCTCGTAGCCGACGATCATCTCCGGGTGGTGGAACTCCTCCTCTGCGAGCACGCCCACCTCGCGGGCGAACTCGATCCCGTCGAGATAGTCGTCGAACTCGAACGTGCGGGTGATCTCCTCGCCGTCGCGCTCCCAGCCCTCGGGGAGCCGGTCACGAATCTCCTCGTCGTCGAGTAACTCTGCCATACCGGACCCTCGACGCGAGGGCGGATAAAAGTCAGCCCGCGGGTTCGATCAGTCGTCGTCGAGGCGGGCGGCGATCCCCGGGGGCATCTCCGAAGACCCGTCCGGGCTGACGCCCTCCGGCGGTCTCGGGGTCTCGCCGTCCCCGTCGTCGGTCGGATCGAACAGCTGGATCGCGGCGTTGATGGTCTCCCAGTCGTCCTCGGCGGCGGCCTCCCGCAGGCTCCGCGTGGGCGCGGCGAGCAACTGGCCGACGAGGGCGTCGGCCATCGCCTCGACGGTTTCCCGTTGGTCGTCGGTCAGCCCGCCCTGCGCTTCGAGCTTCGAGAGCGCGGTCGCCACCTCCGCGCGCTTTACGCGCTCCGCCCCCGCGTACATGCCGCCGATCACGTCGTCGGCCTGCCCCCGTTTGAACTGTTCGAGCAGGTGGTCGAGTTCGCGCTCGACCATCGCCTCGACCCGCGAGGCCGCCGCGGCGCGCTGGGCCTCGGTCCGCTCGGTCACGCGCTCGAGGTCGTCGAGGTCGTGGACCGTCACCGACTCGGCAGCGTCGCTCGCGGGGTCGATGTCGCGCGGTTTCGCGAGGTCGACGACGCAGGTGCCCGGGTCGAACGCGCCGGCGTCGAGCACCGGGTCGTCGCTGCCGGTCGCGGCGATCACCACGTCGACGCCTGCGACCGCCTCCTCGAGCCCGTCGAGCGAGCGCGCCTCGGCCGCTATCGGGAGGTCCGCCGCGACCCGTTCGGCACGCGAGCGGGTTCGGTTCGCGACGACGAGCCCCGAGAGGTCGTACCGCGAGAGCGCCCGCGCGGCGAGCGTCCCCATCTCGCCGGCCCCGATCACGAGCGCGCTCGCGCCGTTAATCTCGCGCTCGTGGGCGACCATCGAGACGGCCGCGCTGCCGATCGAGACGACGCCCTCGTTGATCGCCGTCTCGGTGCGTGCGCGCTCGCCGACGTGGATCGCCTTCAACAGGGCGTCCTCGAGGACCTCCCCGAGCGCGCCGACGCCGCGGGCGTCGGCGTAGGCCTCGCGCACCTGGCCGATGATCTGGTCCTCGCCCAGCACGAGCGATTCGAGGCCGGCGGCCACCCGGAGGAGGTGCCGGAGGCTGGCCTCGTGGGTCGACCAGCGGACCGCCTCCTCCGGCAGGGGGTCGACCCACCGTTCGAGCGCGGCCCGGCCCGTCGCCGGGTCCGACGCGACCACGTACGCCTCCGCACGGTTACACGTCTGGAGCGCGAACGCCTCGCACACCCCGTCGCGGGCCAGTAGCTCCTCGACGAGTTCCGTCTGGTCGAGGTGACAGGCGGCGTCGATGGTGTCGACCGAGGCGGTCTCGTGGGTGATCCGAACGCCCGCGATGACGCCGCCGCTCACGACGACTCTCCCCCCGTCTCGACGCTGTCGATCACGTCTGCAACCACTTGCGGGCGCTTCGTGTCGCCCCTACGTAAATCCTTCCAAACCGCCGACGAGGAGACGACCGCCCGGAGCGCCTCCCGGCGCCGTTCCGGCGGGAGGTCGGCTAGCTCCTCGCGCAACTCGGCGGTCAGGTCGGCCATCTCGCCCGCCCCCGCGAGTTCGGGTTCGATCCGCTTTCTGAGCTCCCTGCTCAGCGCCGGACTCCTCGCACCCGTCGAGATCGACACCACCACGGGGTCCTCGCGGATCGTCGCGGGGACGACGACGCTTCCCGGCTCCCGGGAGCCGTGCGTGTCGGCGCGGTTGACCAACACCCCTCGTTCCCGCGCTTCGCGTTCGATCGCGGCGTTCAATCCCTCGTCGTCGGTCGCCGCGACGACCAGCGCCGGATCGGCCCGCTCGAACCAATTCGGCACCTCCTCGGACGTCGGCGCGGCCCGGATCAGTTCGCTCCCGTCGAACTCCCCCGCGAAGTCGGGACTCACGACGAGGACGCGCGCCTCCCGCGAGAACCGCCGGGCCTTCCGCGCGCCGACGCGTCCGCCGCCGAATACCAGCACCGTCTGGTCGGTGAAGTCGTGAAGCAGCGGGATCATGGTGACCCACCTTTTTTCCACTCGGGTTCGCTTCGCGAACCGCTCGTGCAAAAAACCTGGACGAAAAAACACCGCTCGCTCCCGACGGTCGTCACCGGCGGCGAAGCCGCCGGTTTCCAGCGGGACCGTCGGTCCCGCGCGGCTCGCGGTCGCAGAACAATCACCCCTCTCCCTCGCTCGTGTTCGCGTCGGCGCGCTCCTCCAACCGGATACCGGTCTTCTTCAGGATGCGTGTCGAGAACAGCGTGTCCCAGTCGTCGTCGCGCACGTCCCAGAACTCGTTCATCGTCTCGCGCACCTGCTCGATCCGGTCCCTGCTCTCCGCCTCGCTTCGGCCGTGGGTCATCGCGAAGAAGTCGTACGGCCAGACGCCCTCGTGGCGCGGGCGCTCGTAACAGTGGGTGACGAACGGGAGGGAGGCGACCGCGGGGCCGACCTCGCTCACGAGGTCGTCGGGGACGTTCCAGACGGTCATCCCGTTCTCGGTGTAGCCCAGCGCGTAGTGGTTCGGGATCACGCCCACACGCCGGACCTTTCCCTCCTCGTTGAACCGCTTGATCGTCGCGCGGACCCAGTCGGGATCGGCCCCGAGCTCGGCGGCGATCGCCTCGTAGGGGTCGGCGACGACCGGGAACCCCCCCTGAATCGCCAGCACGAGGTCTCGCTCGTCGGGCGTCAGCGTCCCGCGGCCCGACGGTTCCACGTCGGAGCCGAGATGCGAGAGGTCGATATCGCCCTCGGGGATCGGCCCGTCGAGCATGAACTTCGCCTCGACGCGGAACTCCCGTCTCTTGGGCAGGTCGTAGGTCCTCTCGCCCGTTTCGGCCTCGATCGCCGCGAGCACCTCCTTGACCCGGTCGGGGTCGGCGACGCTCACCACGAACCACATGTTGAGGTGGGGGTGCTCGCGCTCGTAGTTGTGCGCGACCTCGCGGTGGGCGTTGACCGCCTCCGCGACCTCATCGAAGCGCTCCTCGGGGGCGTGCATGGCGACGAGCGTCGCCGTGCCGCCGATCTCCTGGGCGTCGATCAGCGCGCCGAAGCGCGTGAGGACGCCCTCCTCGTCCAGCCGTCGAGTGCGTTCGAGGAGGTCCTCGCCGTCGGTCTCGACGCCCCGAGCGGAGAGCGCCTCGGCCGCCCGCTCGAAGGGGCGTTCACAGACCGGAAACCCGCCCTGAAAGGCGTTGAGCAGGGCGCGGTCGACGCGGTCGAGGTCCTCGACCTGGGCCCGAGTCATACGCCACGCTCGGGGTTCGGGTGGGATAAGCGTCGCGTTCGTCTCCCCCTATTCCTCGACGCCGGTCACGTCGAACCCAAGCTCGCGGATCCCCTCGAGGATCGCCTCGTGATCCGCCGACGCCTCGTAGTAGAAGACGACGTCGAACGTGCCCTCGCGCAGGAGTTGTTGGCACTCCCAGACGAACTCGTCCCCCTCGATGGTCAGTCCCTGGTGCTGGTTCGACGCGAAGTTCGTGTCGTCGGTCCCCGAGTAGACGTAGGTGTCGCGCGGGTCGTGGCCCGCCCCCTCGGCGATGACCTCGCCGATGTCGACGGTCGCCTGGTGCATCTCGATGTCCTCGGCGCTCCCCAGATCGGTGTGGACGATCGCGCCGACGAGTTCGATCTCGCCGGGTTCGAGCAGCCGTTTGGTCCGTCGATAGAGGTCGTCGTCGAGCGTCTCGCTCATACGGTCGGTGGGCGCGCCGGCCCTATACCGTTCACGGTCAGCGTCGCTCGCGGCGCGTGAAAATGACAGAACGTGGTTCACGGGCGGATGCCCCGGACTATCGCTGGAAGCGCCGATTACAGCCGCTGCAGGTTGACCGCTCGCGGGCCCTTGTCGGCCTGCTCGATGTCGAACTCCACTTCCTGTCCCTCTTCGAGGTCCGGGCCGCCGACGTCTTCCATGTGGAAGAACACGTCCTCCTCGGAGTCCTCTGTGTCGATAAAGCCGTAACCGCCGGTGTCGTTGAAGAAATCAACCGTACCTTTCGCCATTGCAACTCCCCGTTCGACGCCCACCCTTAAAAATGTGCGCACGTATCGGCCGGGCACGAGGCGATACCATCGGTTGCAACTGGTCACACCGGTCGCAGGACGGTCACGACCGGTGTGTAATGGCTTGCAACCGACAGTATCATTGTTTCGGGTGGCGTCGCCGGAGATAGATGGTATCGCTCGCACGCTCGCTCGGTTCCCGCGTGTACGAGAACCTCCTCCTGCGCGAGATCGACGACGGGCCGACCCACGTCGCCGTCATCCAGGACGGCAACCGCCGATACGCCAGGAAACGCGGCACCGAGACCTCCGACGGGCATCGTGCCGGCGCACGGACCACCGAAGAGGTGCTCAACTGGTGTGAGGAACTCGGCATCGAGGAACTCACCCTCTACGCGTTCTCGACCGAGAACCTCGAACGCCCCCCCGAGGAGCGAGAGGCGCTCTACGACCTGCTCTGTGAGAAACTCCGGGAGTTCGCGGACGCCGAGCGCGTTCACGACGGCGGCGTGACGATCCGCGCGCTCGGGAACCTCGCGCTCCTCCCCGAACGCGTCCGGGAGGCCGCCCGCTACGCCGAGGAACGGACGAACGAGTACGACACCTTCGTGCTCAACATCGCGCTGGCCTACGGCGGCCGGGCCGAACTGCTGGGCGTCGCCCGCGACGTCGCCCGCGCGGTCGAGGCCGGCGGCCTCGCTCCCGAGGAGATCGACGCCACCCGGATCGACCGGCGGCTCTACGACGACGAGGTCCGCGACGTCGACCTGATCATCCGCACCGGCGGCGACGAGCGCACCTCGAACTTCCTGCCGTGGCACGCCAACGGCAACGAGGCCGCCGTCTTCTTCTGTGCGCCCTACTGGCCGGAGTTCTCGAAGGTCGACTTCCTCCGCGCGGTCAGAACCTACCAGCACCGCGAGGCCTCGTGGCAGCGGACCAAGACCCGCCGCGCGCTCGCGCTCGTCGGCGCGCTCTCGGACGTCGACCTCCCGAAGGCCCGGAACGTCATCGACGGCGAGGGCGACGCCCCGGTCGAGGCCCCGAAAGCGACCGATCGGTAACGCCCCCGAACGCGACCCGAACGCTATTGTCGATGGATGCGTACTGATACCATGGACCTCACGTTCGACGATGGCGACCGGAACGGAGCCAACGGCGGACTCGGCCCGCCGTCGGCGACCGACGACGTCGCCTTCCTCACCCGGTCGGCCCACCGCATCGTCGCGCTCGACGCGCTGGCCGACCGCCCCCGGGACCGGCGCGAACTGCGGGCGCTGACGGGGGTGTCGGCCTCGACGGTCTGTCGGACCCTGCGCGAGTTCGAGGCCCGGCGCTGGATCCGCAAGGACGGACACCGCCACGAGGCAACCCAGTTGGGTGCGTTCGTCGCCAGGGGGACGGTGGAACTGATCGAGCGAATCGAGACCGAGCGACGACTACGGGACGTCTGGCCGCTGCTCTCGATCGAGGAGGACGACCTCGGCATCGAGGCGCTCGCGGACGCGGTCGTGACGGTCGCGGCGGCCGACGACCCCTACCGGCCGGTCAACCGGTTCGTCTCGCTGCTCCGGGAGACGGAACGGTTCCGCTTCGCCGGGCCCGAACTCGCGCTGCTCGAACCCTGCAGGGACGAACTCCGACGGCGGATCGTCGACGGGATGGCGACGGAGATCGTCGACCCGCCGAGCGCCGCCAGACACGTCCTCTCGACGTACCCCGAGCACTGTGCGGATCCCCTCGAGAGCGGCAACCTCGCCGTTCTGGTGTGCGACGGCCTGCCGGCCTACGGGCTCTGTCTCCTCGACGACCGGGTCGGGATCAGCGGCTACGACCCCGACAGCGGCACGGTCCGGGCCCTGATCGACACCGACGCGCCCGCGGTCCGCGAGTGGGCCGAATCGACCTACGACTCGTATCGCCGGAGGGCGCGGCCGCTCGCCGTCGAGACCGCCGTCCCCTGAGACGCCAACGGGGGATCGGGACCGTCCGTCCACCCGCCGGATTGCAGCGGTTGCAACGGTGTCACTCCCTGCAATCCGGTCGCCCGCCGCCCGAATCCCGCTAGATGCCTACATGTCCTTCCCGGGGGTAGTACGTGTGGGTGGGAAACCATGACACAGACGTACGAGGAGACGGTGACGGACATCGAGGAACACCTCGGGCTCCTCCCGGGCTATATGGAGGCCCTCCCGGAGGAGGCGCTGATAAACGAGTGGCCGAACCTGAAGCGCTTCCTGTTCGGGGAGTCGGCGATCGACCCGGGGACCCGCGAACTCGTCGGCCTCGCGGTCGCGGCGGCCATCGGCTGCGAGTACTGCCGGCACTTCCACAAGGGGGCGGCACGGCTTCACGGCGTGAGCGAGGAGGAACTCTCGGAGCTGTTCTTCCTCGCGAGCTACACGCCGCGCTACAGCGCCCTGATACAGGCACAGGACTACGACCTCGACGTCTTCCGCGAGGAGGTCGCCGAGACCGCCGCCTACATCCAGGAGCGGGCGGCCGCGGCGGACGACTGAGAGGCTGATCACACATGACGCAAGCACACAAACTCGATTGTGAAGCGGCAGAAGCTGATTGCCGGTTCATCATTCAATCGGAAAACGAAGAAGAGGCGCTCGAACTGGCCAAGAACCACATGAAAGAGGTTCACGGAAAGGAGTTTACCGACGAGGAACTCCGTGGGGACCATCTGCAAGTCGTCTAACGAGGTGAGCACGAATGGCACAATCACTCGACGTCGAGCGGCTCGAACGCGAGGTCAAGGAGGTCTACCGGGACGTCGCCCAGGCTCCCGACGGGGAGTTCCACTTCGAGATGGGGCGCCCGCTGGCCGAACGCCTCGGCTACCCGCCCGAGGACCTCGACCGGGTCCCCGGGGAGGCCATCGCCTCGTTCGCGGGCGTGGGGTATCACTTCGACCTCGCCGCCATCGAGGAGGGCGAGGACGTGCTCGACCTGGGCAGCGGGTCGGGGATGGACGCCTTCGTCGCGGCGCTGCACGCCGGCGAGAGCGGGAGCGTGACCGGCCTGGACATGACCGACGAGCAACTGGAGAACGCGAGGCGGCTCCGGGACGACGGGGGCTTCGGAAACGTCTCCTTCGAGAAGGGGTACATCGAGGACCTCCCGTTCGAGGACGGGTCGTTCGACGTCGTGATCTCGAACGGCGTCATCAACCTCTCCGCCGAGAAGGAGCGGGTGTTCGACGAGGCGTATCGCGTCCTCCGACCGGGCGGTCGGCTGGCGCTCTCGGACATCATCAGCGAGGAGCGGATGCCCGAGTCCATCAAGACCAACGCGGACCTCTGGGCGGCCTGTATCGGCGGGGCCGAACAGGTCGACGACTACACGACGACCGTCGAAGCGTCGGGCTTCGACGTGAACGAGGTCCGGGAGAACTCCCAGTACGAGTTCGTCTCGGAGCGAGCACAGGGGGCGTGTAACAAGTACGGCGTCAAGAGCGTCGGGCTCGCCGCACGGAAGCGGGAGTGATCCGGACTGGCGTCCGGACTCCGTCGGTCCACTCGCTGGCGCTCGTTACCCGACGTCGTTTGGACTATCGTCCGAACCGCCGTCACTTCGCTTCGCTCGTGACGAGTCTCGGCCTATCGGCCGAACCACCGGGAGACTCGTACGAGCCTCCCGTGATTTGGACTATCGCCCAAACCGCCTGCTTCGCTTCTTGTAATCGAGCACGGCCCTGAGGTAGTCGCGTTTCCTGAAGTCCCGCCAGTTGACGTCGGTGAAGTACAGTTCGGCGTAGACGGACTGCCAGATCATGAAGTCCGAGAGCCGTTCGGCTCCGGTCTTGATCAGCAGGTCGGGTTCGTCGGGAAAGACCAGTTGGGCCTCGATGTCCTCGTCGCGGATGCCGTCCGGGTCGCGCTCGCCGCGCTCGACCTCGCGGGCGAGTCCGCGCACCGCGCGGGCGAACTCGCGTTTTCCCCCGAGGCCGATCCCGATGCTGATCGGGGCGTCGACCCGCCGGGTGTCGTCGGGTCCGCGGACGTCGACGGGCCGGGGGGCGTCGACCTCTTCGAGTTCGCTCACGAGCGTGGGCGCGGCCGCCGGGTCGAGGACGCTCACGTAGACGGTCACGCGGTCGGCGTCGTACTCGAAGGCCCACCCGAGGACGTCCTCGAGGGTTTCGTAGGCCCCGCGTTCGAGCAGGTCGCGCTCGGTGATCACGATGGCGACGTGGCTCGGCGGCGTGCCGTCGTGACGCCGGACGCGGGCGGCGAGATATCGGTCGTACAGGCCCACACGCCATCTCTCGCTGGCGGCCCCGTAAGCCTCACGGCCCGCGTCCGCGGGCCGTCGCGCTGTATCGGCCGCCCCGGCGCGTGTGTCCACATCCGATAGTATAAGTGTTCGACCCCGAAACCGGATCGGTGTGACCGGCCGAGTCCGGCGTGCAGGTGCGTTCGCGCTCGTGGGCAGCCTCTCGCTCGCCGCGCCGTTTCTCGGCCCCGCCGCGTTCGTCCCCTTCGCCGCCGTCGGTCTGCTGGCCGCGCTCGTCATCGACGGCGGCCCCGTCTTCGACCTCTTCGCACGCCCCGGCGACCACGAGGACCGCACGCTCTACGGGCTGGCGGGTTTCTCGCTCGCCGCGACCGGCCTCGCCCTGCTCGTCGTCGTCGGCTTCCCGCCCGAACTGTTCGCCGGAACCGTCTGTCTGCTCGCCGGCGGGAACCTCCTCCAGCAAACAGTTGTAGCCCGCCGGACGGACGATCTGGCGTCCGCCGTCGGCTTCGTCGCCGGCGGCTTCCTCGCGGGGACCGCCGCACAGTTGCTCGTCACCCCCTTCTCGCTCGGGGTCGAACCGGCGTCGGCGGCGTTCCTCGCGGCCTGTGGCGCGCTCATCGCCTCGCTCCTCAGGAGCGTCCTCTACCAGCGCGACGACCCGCTGGTCCTCCTCAGCGTGGGGCTCGTCCTGTGGGTGATCGCCGACCTCGGGATCGAGACCACACCCCTCGAAATCGCCGCCGCCATCGCGGTGACGGCGCTTCTGGGCTACGTCTCCTACGCGCTGGGGACCGCCTCGATCCCGGGGATGGTCACCGGAATGTTGCTGGCGCTCGTCACCATCGTCCTCGGCGGCTACGGCTGGTTCGTCCTGCTGATCGCCTTCTTCGCCATCGGCGGCCTCTCCTCGAAGTTCCAATACGAGAGGAAACGCGCCCGGGGGGTCGCCGAGGACAACGAGGGCGCCCGCGGCAGCGGCAACGTCCTCGGGAACTCGGCGGTCGCGCTCGTGGCCGTGCTGGGCTACGCCGCGACGCCCGACCCCCTTGCGGTCTCCCCGGACCTCTTCTTCTTCGCGTTCGCGGGCGCGGTCGCCACCGCGATGGCCGACACCCTCTCCAGCGAGATCGGCGGCGTCTACGACGGCCCCCGACTCGTCACCACCGGCGAGCGCGTTCCCCCCGGGACCGACGGCGCGGTCACGTGGCAGGGCGAACTCGCGGGGTTCGCGGGAGCGCTCATCGTCGCCGGTCCCGCCCTCCTCCTGTTCGACGCGATCACCCCGGTGGGTGCGGTGTTGATCGCCCTCGGCGGGGTCGCGGGCATGACCGCCGACAGCCTGCTGGGAGCAACCGTAGAGAACCGCTGGCTCGACAACCAGGGCGTGAACTTCCTCGCGACCCTCGTGGGGGCGGCGGTCGCCGTCTCGCTCGCCGTTCTCGGCGGCCTGTTCTGAGAACCCTACGCGGGACCGACCAGTTCCTCGAAGGTGCGGATCCGGACGCTCGTCGGCCGTTTCGTGTACTGGCCGCGCTCGCGCGCGATCACCTGCGAGACGCCGCGCTGGGCGGCGACGTCGAGGACGCGCTGGCTCAACGCGCCGTCGACGACGAGCGCGTGGGGCGGGGCCTCGGCGCCGCGGACCGCCTCGAACGCCTCCTCTGCCGGCGCGTTCGCCAGTTCCGTGAACTCGCCGTCGAGGAGCCGAACCGTCTCGGTTCCCTCGCCGATCACGGCCTCGGCGTGCTCGCGCAGGCTCGACGGCTCCTCGCTCGCCTCCGTGCGATCCCCGTCATCGGACGATGTCACGTCTGCGTCGGGATCCGTCGGCTCGGCGGGTGTATCGGGCGATTCGGGTCGCTCGGTCGTCTCGACCGCCGACTCGCCGTCGGGGGCGGGTCGGGCGCTGCCGTCGGTCGCGGCGACGACCGGTGTGTTCGCCTCGACCATCGCCTGATACGACACCTTCTCTCGGAGCGCCTCCATGACCTCCTCGCGTGAGAGGTCCTCGACCGACCGGCCCGCCGGCGCGAACGCGACGGAGTCGATCTCGCCGACCTGCTGTAGCTCCTTCATGATGAGTTCGCCCCCGCGATCCCCGTCGAGGAAGGCCGTGGTCGTGCGCTCCTTCGTGAGATCGGCGACCGCCTCGGGGACGTTCGTCCCCTCGACGGCGACGGCGTTCTTGATCCCGTACTTCAACAGCTGGAGGACGTCCGAGCGCCCCTCGACGACGATGACCGCGTCGCCCTCCGCGACGCGTGGCCCGGCGGGATAGCCCTCGTACTCGGTGATGTCCTCGACGCGGACGCTCTCTCTGACCCGATCGAGGAGTTCGTCGCTCGAGAGCACCGTCTCGTCGAACGCCGTCGAGAGCAGGTCCCGCGCCCGGCTGACGACCTCGCGGCGGGCCGCCGCGCGGGTGTCCTCGATCCGGTTGACCTCGAGGGTCGCCCGGCAGGGGCCGACCCGCTCGATGGTCTCGAGCGCCGCCGCGAGCACGGCGGTCTCGACCTTGTCCATGCTGCTCGCGACCGTCACGGTACCGGCCGACTGGCCGTTCTGGCTCGCGACCTCGACGTCTATCCGCCCGACCTTCGAGGACTGCTGGAGGTCGTGGATGTTGAGGTCGTCCCCGAGTAGTCCCTCGGTCTGCCCGAAGATCGCGCCGACGACGTCACTCCGCTCGACCACCCCGTCTGCCGTGATGTCCGCGTGAATGAGGTATTTCGCTGTATCGTTGAGTGTCATTGGTAACTGTCATGAACGCCTCCATGACGCCGTCTAGTTCGCGCCGGTGGGGAAAATAATTGCCGCATTGGGGTGACGGAACTACTATGGGCGGCGACACGAAGCGGTGGGCTATGGGTATCGACGAACCCGACATCAGTCCCGAACGATTCCTCGAGGACGTCGAGATGCGCATCGGCGAGATCCGATCCGTCGAGCGGTTTCCCGAGGCAAGAAAGGACGTCTACAAGCTGACAGTCGATTTCGGCTCCGAAACCAGACGGTCGGCGGCGGGGCTGACCGACCTGTACGACCCCGACGACCTCGTGGGCAGGCAGGTCGTCGCCGTCGTGAACCTCGGAACCGTCACCATCGCGGGCTTCGAAAGCGAGTGTCTCGTGACCGGGGTGGACGCGGGGGAGGGCGAGGTCGTCCACCTCCAACCCGAACGCGAGGTCGAAAACGGGACGCGCGTGTACTGATCGCTGCGACCCTTGCGCGTGTCGGTTTCAGGCGTTGGTGTGGCGATACTCCGCGAACACCGAGTCGATGGTCCCCTCGGCGTCCTCGCGGCTCGTCTCCCCGAAGCGGTACTCCCCGATCGAGACGGTCTCGATGTGGACGATCGCCGCCGGGTCCTCGACCAGAAAGAAGCTGACGGTGTTGGCCCCGTACCAGACCGCCATCACCCGCCGGTCGGCGCTGAACGTGACGTAGTGGGCCTCGTCTACCGCCTCGCTGAGTTCGATCGTCATGTCCGTCCGGTCGGGGCGACCCGTGTTAGTTCTGGTCCCGTTCGACAGTCCTTAACCCCTCACGGGCGCACCGACGGGTATGCAGACGCACATCGTGCCGGTCGGGTTCGACTACGACCGGCTGATCGCGCCGCTGGTGCGCGACCAGCACGACGTCGACCGCGTGATCCTCATCGAGGGCGCGGTCGGGAGCGAGGCCAACGTCGAGTACTCGAAGCACCTCGCGCGCAAGCTCGAGACGGACTTCCGGAACCTGCTGGGGGCCGACACCGAGCGACTGGCCCTCGAGGACGTCTACGACTACGACGCGGCCTTCGAGCAGGCCTACCGGCTGATCGACGCCGAACTCGACGCCGGCAACGAGGTCTGGGTCAACGTCAGCGCGATGCCTCGTACGGTCAGCTTCGCGGTCGCGACCGCTGCGAACTCGCTGATGGTCGAACGCGAGGCCGACCGCCGGAGGGTCCACACCTACTACACCGCCCCCGAGAAGTACCTCGAGACCGAACTCGCCGAGGAACTCCGCCGCGAGATCCGCCTGCTCGAGGATCTCGAGTCGGGCGACGTCGACCCCGATCGGATCGCACAGCGCCTCGACTCCGCCCGCGACCTCCTCGGCGAGTTCGACGAACGGGGCACCACCATCGGCGCGAAGGCGATCGGCGGCGGCCACATCGTCGAACTCCCGATCGCCTCCTTCTCGAACGTCAAGCCGTTCGAGGAACTCATCCTGTTCAAACTCGGCGAGGACGGCGTCTTCGAGAGCGTCAGCGAACTCGCCGAGGCGCTCGCCGACGAACTCGACGAGCCGTACACCGACAGCTTCCGCTCGAAGGTGATCTACAACGTCGATCGGCTCGGCCCGGGCGGGAAGGGCTACATCGAGCGCGAGGAACACGGGAAGTCCCACCGGACGCGCCTCTCGCGCATCGGCGAACTCTGGGTGCGCGCTCACACCGGCGCCGAGTGAGATCGGATCACTCGGCCGCCGCCTTCTCCGCGCGCGTCGAGAGCGCAAAGAAGGTGATCCAGATCGTCAGCAGCGTCGCGCCCAGCGCGGCGATCCGAAACGCCGTGGTGTTGCCCGCCATCGGGACTGCCGTCGGGTCGGAAAAGGGCAGGGCCGTGTGGTGGGGTCCGCCGACGATCGGGACGAAGTAATCGACCATCAGATCGAAACTGTACCACGCGAGCGCGGCGGCGACCGCCGGGATCGAGAAGTCGCTGTAGCGGTGGATCAGAAACGCCTGGGCGACCATCCCGAGGTGGCTCACGAGGAGAAAGGCGTACATCGGGGCGGCGGTCCCCGCGAGGAAGGCGTCGTTGAAGACGACGAGGACGAACGGGGTCCAGAGCCCGAGTTTGACGTTGCCGAAAAAGGCGAGCATGTCGACCAGTTCGCTCCCCCGGTCGAGCTTCCAAAGCGCGAGGCTCAGTGCCATGAAGAGGGTGGCGAGCGGGCTGTCGGGCACCCACGGCCAGATGGCGAGGGGGGTGCCCGAGAACTGGAAGCGGTAGTACCAGAAGCCGAAGGCCGTTCCTGCCACGTTTATCGCGACGATGGCCCACGCGTACCGCAACCCGAACCCCTCCAGTCGGCGGGGGAGCGGCGCGAGCCAGCGGGGAAGCTCCGACCCGGTCATTATCCCGAAGGGTGTGTGAGTGAACCAAAGAGATGCCGGTTCGGCCACGACCCACACCGGTTTATACTGTCGGTCATACCGCCGTGAATCGACGACAGCCAAGACGGGCGAGAGTTAGGCTGCTGTCCGGCGACTCGTGCCACCGCAGTTCAGGCTCCCATGACCGACAGTATTAGGCGACGGCGGTCGAGGGTCGGGTATGAACCGAGAGACGCTGGTCATGACGCCCGGGCCGACCGCGCTCCCCGAGGAGGTCCGGGAGGCGATGGCCCGCCCGATACAGAACCCCGACGTCGAACCGGAGTTCACCGCGTTCTACGAGGACCTCCTCGGAAAACTCGGAAGGGGTTACGGAACCGAGGACGACCTCCTCGTCCTCGCGGGCGAGGGGATGCTCGGACTCGAGGCGAGCGTCGCCTCGCTGATCGAGGAGGGCGATACAGTCCTCTGTCTGGCGAACGGGATCTACGGGGCGGGATTCGCCGACCTCGTCGAACTCCACGGCGGCCAGCCCGTGACCTGCGAGGTCCCGCCGACTGAGGGGTTCGACCCCGAGGCGGTCAAGGAAGCGGTCGAGGAACACGAGCCTGACGTGGCGACGATGGTCCACTGCGAGACGCCGACGGGCGTCCTGAACGATCTCGATGGAGTTCTCTCGGTTCTCGACGAGGCGGGCGTGCTCACGATCTGTGATGCGGTATCCTCGCTGGGCGGCGTCGAGGTGCCGACCGAATTCATGGATATCTGTCTCGGGGCGTCCCAGAAGTGTCTCAGTTCGCCGCCCGGACTGGCGACGCTGTCGGTGAGCGACGCGGCGTGGGAGCGGATCGAGGCGACCGAGCAGGACTCCTTCTACCTGAGCCTCGAACCGTGGCGCGACCTCGACTTCGACGACCCGCCCGCCGCCTTCCCCTACACCCACTCGGTGTCGAACCTCCATGCACTGGACGCCTCGCTCGACCTCCTCCTCGAGGAGGGAGTCGGGAGCGTTTTCGAGCGCCACGAGCGGGCGGCCGAGCGCTGTCGCGAGCGCGGGCGTGACCTCGGGCTGGAGGCGTTCGCGCCGGAACTGGCCTCCCCGACCGTGACGGCCTTCGATGTCGAGAACGCGGGCGACATCCAGCGGCGGGTCGCGGACGAGGGCGTCGTCCTCGCCACCGGCCTGGGCGAGTTCTCCGAGGACCTCCTCCGCGTGGGACACATGGGCCACAACGCCGACCCCGAGCGGGTCGACCGGGCGATGGACGCGCTCGCGGGCGTGCTCGGGTGATTCACTCCCGGGTTCGGCAGTGACAGTTATCTCCGTTCGAGTCGAATGAAACTCATGTCAGTACATCTGGATCGAGACTCGGAGGGAAGTGATTCGAACACGGATCACGGGGCGGGCATGGCGATCGGCCTCGTGATCGGGATCGCGATCGGAGTGGCGATGGACGACCTCGCGATGGGCGTCGCCATCGGGATCGTCCTCGGTGCGGGGATGGAAACGCGATAACGACGGCGACGCCGGCCCGACCGATACGTATTACACGCGCCCGTCCCACCGTCCCGACATGGCCGCGGAGACCGACATCGAGGAGTTGAAGCGGGGAACCGATCTCGTCAAGCGCGGGTTCGCACGGATGCAAAAGGGCGGCGTCATCATGGACGTCGTCAACGCCGAACAGGCGCGGATCGCCGAGGAGGCCGGCGCGGTCGCGGTGATGGCCCTGGAGGCCGTGCCCGCCGACATCCGCAAACGCGGCGGGGTCGCCCGGATGGCCGACCCCGCGGACGTCGCGGAGATCGTCGAGAGCGTCTCGATCCCGGTGATGGGCAAGTCCCGGATCGGCCACACGAAGGAGGCCCAGATCCTCGAAGCGGTGGGGGTGGACATGATCGACGAATCGGAGGTGCTCACCCCAGCCGACGACGCCTACCACATCGACAAGCGCGACTTCACCGCTCCCTTCGTCTGTGGGGCGCGCGATCTGGGCGAGGCCCTCAGGAGGATCGAGGAGGGCGCGGCGATGAT
Organism: Halalkalicoccus sp. NIPERK01; assembly: GCF_030287405.1. Taxonomy (NCBI): domain Archaea; kingdom Methanobacteriati; phylum Methanobacteriota; class Halobacteria; order Halobacteriales; family Halalkalicoccaceae; genus Halalkalicoccus; species Halalkalicoccus sp. NIPERK01. Next base: position 409,525 of record NZ_JASVVV010000003.1, read on the forward strand.
CCGCACGAAGGGCGAGGCCGGCACCGGCGACGTCAACCAGGCGGTCCACCACCAGCGCCGGATCAAGGGCGCGATCCGCAAGCTAGAGGGGATGACCCACGAGGAGCGCGAGGCGTTCGCCCGCGAGATCGAAGCGCCGGCCCACCTCGTCCACGAGACCGCCGACGCGGGCCGTCTCCCCGTAGTGAACTTCGCCGCGGGCGGGATCGCCACGCCCGCCGACGCCGCGCTCATGATGCACCACGGCTGTGACGGCATCTTCGTCGGCTCTGGGATCTTCGGCGCGGAGAACCCCGAGGCGATGGCCGACGCGATCGTCGCGGCGACGCTCAACTGGGACGACCCCGAGAAACTCGCCGAGGTCGCCTCCAATATCGGAAAGAGCATGAAGGGCGACGCGAACGTCGACCTCCCCGAGGAGGAGCGGATGCAGGATCGCGGCGTTTAGACGACCCCCGGACGACGCCCCTTTTCGAGCGGTCGGCCTCAGAGCACCCCGAACCCGAACATCGGCCCGAAGAGCGCGTGGAGGGCGATCCCGACCACCAGCGCGGGGATCGTGGTGTATATCGAGGCGACGATCGCCGCGGTCTTGTCCATCGCGATCAGGGGAAAGAGCGCGTCGCCGTCCTGGCTGATCGCGTTCGAGACGAGCGCCGAGAAGGGGATCGCGCCCTCGGCGTAGACGCCCGCGAGGACGATCTGTGGACCGCACCCGGGGATCAGCCCGATGACGGCGCCGCCGACCGGCGCGAGCAGCCCCGCCGCGGCCGCGAGCGCCGCGACGTCGACGTTCCCGAGGACGACGGTGTACTCGTAGAGCAGGTAACCCCCGATCACCCAGACCGTGACGAAACTGGTCTCCATCGCCGCGTGCTGGAACGTGTCGTAGGCGCTGTGGAACGACTCACGGACGTGGCCGACGTGCCCCCCGCCGATGTAGCGCCGGCCGACCGCGTAGAGGTACACCGAGAGGACCGACCCGACGATCCCGGCGACGGTGAACGCGCCCTCGAAGGTAGGTGCGACGGTCATCGCGACGTCGGGCGCCCCCCGGAGCAGGTAGGCCGTGCCGGCGGCGAGCGCCACGAGCGCGGTGAGCCACCACGCGACGTGGACGGCGTGGCTCAGCCACGTCATGAATCCAGTCTCCCGCTCGTCCCCGTGGTCGTGGCCGCACGCACCGATCCCGTACTCGTGGCCCGGGTTCGCCGCGGGGTTCGCGCTCGCCATCGTCCCGCCGTCGGTGACCGTCGGACGCAACCGGGCGACCGCGCGGTCGACGCGGCCGACCCCGAGGCCGAATCGGTCGATCGCGTACCCCGAGACGACCGCCGTGACGAACGCGATCCCGTAGGCGTACAGCGCGGCCCCGGGCGCGAGCACGAGGATGACGAACGCCGCGTCGCCGGCGGTGGCGATCAGCGTCGCGACGACGGTCCCGAAGCCGACGCTCCCACGGATGTACAGCGGCATCACCACGATCGCGCCGCCACAGCCCGGCGTCAGTCCCAGGAACGCGCCGACCAGCGGCTGCCAGCGTTCGTTGCGCTCGAGGCGCTCGACCAGCCGTCCGCCCGTCCGGTACTGCAGATAACTGAACACCACCACCGTGATCGCGACGAACGCGCTCACCTGGACGAACCCGTCGCGGATCGACGCGACGAGGATATCGAACAGTTCAGCCATTCCGTTCACGCCCCTCGTCCGAGGCTCCGCCAGACGAATTAGACATCTCTAAATCTCTATTTAGCGGAGAAGAATTTATACTTTTCGTAGCAGCTCGTGTCTTGGGACGGCCGATCGAAGAGCAACGGGAGCGGGCCGGTGTCTCGATGTTTTTATACCGACGGTTCCACCCTCCGGCATGGAGTTCGGAGTCCTGAGTACGGCGGGCATCGCACGGAAGGCGTTCCTCCCGGCGGTCGAAGCGAGCGAGCACGGAGTCGGGGCGATCGCCTCGCGCGACGACGAGCGAGCGCGAAGCGTCGCCGAGGAGTACGCGATCCCGCGCCACTACGGGAGCTACGACGAACTGCTCGAGGACGGGGGGATCGATGCGGTCTACGTCCCGCTTCCCAACGGGTTGCACGCCGAGTGGACCCGCAAGGCGGCCGACGCCGGCCTCGACGTGCTCTGTGAGAAGCCCCTCGCCGCGGACGCCGAGGAGGCCCGTGCGGTCGTCGAGCACTGTCGCGAGCGGGGCGTGACGCTGATGGAGGGGTTCATGTACCGGTATCACCCTCGAACCGAGCGGGCGGTCGGACTCGCCCGCGAGGAGCTAGAGGGCGTTCACTCCGTATCGGCGACGTTCAAGTTCCCGCTTTCTGATCCCGAGGACGTGCGCCTCTCGCCGGAACTGGCCGGCGGGAGCCTGATGGACGTGGGCTGTTACCCCGTCTCCGTGGCCCGGCTCTTCCTCGGCGAACCCGAGGCCGCCTTCGCGACCGCCCACGACTCGCGAGGGGCCGGCGTGGACACCGACCTCGCGGGAGTTCTCGACTTCGGGGGCGGCGCTTCGGCCCGTATCGCTTCCGGGTTCGACTCGCAGCTCGTCCAGCGCTACCGCGTCGAGGGGGAAAACGGCTGGATCGAGGTCGAGGACGCCTTCGACGCGCCGACCGCCGAATCCACGGGACTCGCCTACCGGGTCGACGGCCGCGAGGGGATCGAAACCTTCGACCCGGTCGACCAGTACCGCCTCGAGGTCGAGGCGTTCGCCTCGGCCGTCGAATCCGGAGATCCGCCGCGGACGGACGGCGAGGAGGCGGTCGCAAACATGGAGGCCATCGACGCGCTCGCCGAGAGCGCTCGCCACGGCGAGGTCGTTCCCGTCGAGTGACCCTCAGAACAGTTCCGCGCCGCGGCCGACCTCCGTCTGGTAGGCACGGGCCTCGATCCCCTCCTCGGCGAATCGATCGAGCATCGCGCTCGCGATCGCCTTCCTGCGCTCGCCCTCGCAGGCCGCGATGATCGCCGGGCCTGCGCCGCTGACCGTGACGCCGGTCGCGCCCGCTTCGAGGGCGGTCTCGCGCACGTCGGCGTAGCCGTCGATCAACTCCGCGCGCGCGGGCGTGACGATGCCGTCCTCCATGCCCTGCCCGACGAGGTCGGGGTCGTCGCGGAACATCCCCGCGACGAGCGTGGCGGCCCGCCCGACGCACTCGACGACCTCCGAGACCTCCGCCGAGCGGGGGACGACACGCCGGGCGTCCCGCGTCGAGACCACGATCTCGGGCAGGCACACCACCAGCGGGATCGAGGCGTCGACCTGCGTGACTCCACGAGGGGTGGCGATCGTGAAGCCGCCCATGATCGCGGGGGCGACGTTGTCGGCGTGCGCTTCGCCCGAGACGAGCGCCTCGCCCTCGGCGGCGTAGGGCACCAGTTCCTCGCGGGTGTGGCCCAGTCCGTAGGCCTCGTTGATCCCGATCGCGACTCCGGCGGAACTGGCCGCGGAGGAGCCCAGCCCGGAGGAGGGGCGAACGCCCTTGTCGATCCGGATGGTCGCGGGGGAGTCGAGCGCCTCGGCGACCGCCCCGGCGACGTTCTTCCCGGGGTCCTCGGGGATGAACTCGCTTCCCGCCCCGCGCATCTCGATGGTCGTCTCGTCTGCGGGCTCGACCCGGACGACGTCGGCGGGTCGCGAGAGCGCCGCGCCGAAGACGTCGAAGCCGCTGCCGAGGTTCGCGCTCGTCGCGGGGGCCCGCACGGTGACCATGCCCGACCTACCCACAGGGGGGGCAAAAAGGTAGCGTCTCCGCGCCTACGCGTCGCCCTCGTCGCGGACGCCCGGTGCGCTGCCCACGTCGACGTCCTCGGGTTCCTCGCCGCCGCCGACGCCGACCTCGCCGTGCTCGTCCTCGACGTAGAGGTCGTCCGCGAAGCCGCCCTCGGCGTGGGGATGCTCGGGATCGTCGAGCTTTTCGAGGGTCGCGGGTGCCTCGGGGATGCCCTCGGCGGGTCGGAAGGCCCCGAGCGGGTCGTCGATGGTGACGTCGTAGCGCTCGAAGAAGTTGGCGTAACGCTCGTAGTGCTTCTCGAGTTCGTCGACCGGGATCTCCATCATCTCGGTCCAACCGTGGTTGTAGAAGTCGAAGTTGGCCTGGATGTGGGTGATCTCGCGGGCGCTCGCCTCGTCGAACTCCTCCTCGAGCGCGCGCAGATAGGTGTCCATCGTCGCGTCGAAGAAGGCGTCGAGGTGCGCCCGGCGCTCCTCGCGCCGGTCCTCGTCGGCCTTCCCGAGGAAGATCCGCGTGTGCATCTTGACCAGCCCGTAGTTGGCGACGGTGCTGACGCCGGGGGTCGACAGCGCCTTCTTCGCGGCCCAGTGACGCGGGTTCTGTCGGATCTTCATGCGCGGGGATTGGGACGCCAGGCGTATGAACGTCCCGCCGCCGGTCGTCCGAATAGCAACCGACTTTACCCCTCGTGTCGAATCCACCGCCATGACCCAGTCGTACGTGATCATCGGCGATGGGATCTCGGGGAGTTCCGCCGCCGAGACCCTCCGGGAGAAGGATCCCGACGCGGAGATCACGGTCATAACCGACGAGGGCGAACCACTCTACAACCGCATCCTCATCAAGGAGTTCGCGAAGGGAAAGCTGCCCGAAGCCCCCATCTCCATCCACGACGAGGGCTGGTACGAGGACCGCGACATCGCCCTCTCGCTCAACACCCACGTCACCCACATCGACCCCGAGGCCCACGTCGTTCACACCCACGAGGGCGACGACCTCGGGTACGACAAACTGCTGATCGCGACCGGCGGCACCCCGACCCAACTGCCCGTCGAGAACAGCGACGCGGAGGGGATCCACCACTTCTGGACGTTCCAAGACGCTCGAAAAATCGAGGCCGACGCCAGCGAGGCCGAGACCGGCGTCGCCGTCGGCGCGGGCCTGCTGGGCATCGACCTCGCGGCGATCTGTGGCGCACAGGGCGTCGACGGGCACTACCTCATGCGCGGCAACCGCTGGTGGCGCTACGCGCTCTCGCTGGACGGCGCGGAGATCATCCACGACGGCCTCAGGGAGAAGGGCGTCACCCCCGTCTTCGACAGCGGCGTCGATCACTTCGAAACCGACGACTCGGGGCGCGTCACCGCGGCGATCGATCCCAACGGCGACCGGTTCGAGGCCGACTTCGTCGGCATCGCCATCGGGCTGAACTTCAACACCGAGTACCTGCGGGGATCGGGCATCGAACAGGACGAGGGGGTCGTCGTCGACGAGTACATGCAGACCAGCGTCGACGACATCTACGCCGCGGGCGACCTCACCCGCTTTTACGACACGATCCTCGGCGAGTACGCCCAGAACGGCTCGTGGGGCTCCGCGAAGGAACAGGGCAAGGTCGCGGGCGTCAACATGGCCGCCGGCGCCGAAAGCGAGGCGTTTCGCTGGGTCTCCTCCTACTCGATCACCCACTTCGACTTCCCCTTCCTCTCCTTCGGCCACCCGACCATCGGCGACGAGTACGTCGAGCGCAAGTACTCCGAGACGGAGTGGCGCCGCATCGCGCTCAAGAACGGCAAGGTCGTCGGCGGCGTCCTGATCGGCGACCTCTCGCCACAGACCCGCCTGAAGAAGCTCATGCGCGAGGAGACGGTCGTCGAGGGCCAGACCGACGTGTTGCTCGAAGAACAGATCGACCTCGACGATCTGGCGGTCTCGCAGTAGGGCGTACTAGTCGCTGCGGAGTCGGTTTTCTACTCGAAAGGGTCCGTGAACCAGCTGGCAGATACGGGAGAGAAACCGATCGAGACGGACGATCGTTCCAGCAATTGGTGCAGGACGATCCTCAGCCAAGAAAGGCCTCTTCCCCCGTAACCGGCTGGAGCAGCGGTACAGATAAGGGATCGTTACCTGACGTATCCGATACAGATGACGTGTCCAGTCTGTGGTGGCTCGGAGATGACGGTGATCAACGTTCGTGTGGCCCAGGAGAGCGATCTCAAGCAGGCGGTCGGGAGTACATGGGACGGCCGAAACGCGGCCCGGTGTGACGAGTGCGGCGTTCTGTACGATCATCAGTATATCGAGTCTGACGCGAACCGAGAGCGATCTCCGGACAGCCAGCGTGCGTCTACGACGATCAACTGTCCCGAATGCGGATCACCCAATTCGGGAGACCGACAGTCCTGTTCCTACTGTGATGCGCCATTGGACCGCCCTCTAAATGAAAGCGACGAGGACATCGAGCGCGGATCGGAGCGCTCGTGAACGCTCGATTCCACAGCGTTATATCTGATCACAAGATCACCAGGATAACCGAAATCATCCGATCAAGAGGTAGATATACCGATCCGCAGGCTTCAGTCCCGTATCGAACACTGCACGACGGGTCCGCTGGCGGCTACTGGTAAGGGCCGCTTCAAGGCACACACCGAAGTCCCCGCAACCCGTTTTTCGAGGCGATGGTAGAAAACGAGAGCGACACGTTCGACATCGGCGGCGAGTTGACCGTTCATCGACTCGGCTTCGGCGCGATGCGAATCACCGGCGAGGACATCATCGGCCCGCCCGAGGACGAGGAGGAAGCGAAGGATGTCCTCGAACGCGCCCGCGAGATCGGCGTCGATTTCGTGGACACCGCGGACTCCTACGGTCCCGCAGTCAGCGAGCGCCTGATCGGCGAGACCTTCGGCCCCGACTACGAGGACGTGGTCGTCGCGACTAAGGGCGGACTGTGGCGCACCCTGGATGGACGTTGGCCCCCGTGTGGCGACCCCGAGTACCTTCAGGACGCGCTGATGGGCAGTCTGGATCGCCTCGGCGTCGACTCGATCGACCTCTATCAGTTCCACCGCCCCGACCCCGAGGTGCCCTTCGAGGACTCGATCCAGCAGATGGCGGAGTTCAAGGATCGTGGACTGATCGAGCACGTCGGCGTGAGCAACGTCTCGGTCGAACAACTGGAAACCGCACGCGACATCGTTGAGGTCGCGACGGTCCAGAACGAGTTCAACGTCGGCGATCGCTCCGACGAGGACGTTCTGGAGGCCTGCGAGGACGCCGGGATCGGCTTCATCCCGTGGTCGCCGATCGGATCGGGCGACGACGACCTCGGGGAGAAGGAGGAGACCGTCTCGGAGATCGCCGATGCTCACGATGCGAGCGAGTCCCAGATCGCGCTGGCGTGGCTGCTCCAGCGCTCGCCGGTCACGCTGCCGATCCCGGGTACGTCGAGCGTCGAGCACTTAGAGGAGAACGTCGCCGCGAGCGGGATCGAACTCTCGGACGACGAGATGAACGGGCTAGAATAGGAAACGGTACCGTTTTCGGTCGCCCCGGCCGAGTACGGGTATGAACGGGGACGCCGACATGACCCTCGCGTTCGATCTGGCGGCCTTACAGGAACTGGCCGAACCCGACCGGGTCTTTACCGACGCCCGGCAGTGGACCGAGTACGTGGGGGTCGTCAGCGAGAAGCCGACCTACGTGGTGACGAACTTCACGCGCAAACACCGGATCCGACAGGACTTCTTCTCGGGCCCGCGCGGGCGCGAGGAGAGCCTCGAGAGCGTTCGCGAGCAGTTCGACACCGAACGCCACGTCTTCGTCGGCACGAGCGAGGCCGACCGCGAGCTCGCCGAACGCGTCGGCTGGGAGTACCTCCCCGTCGGGGACGCCGCCGAGGCCGCGGACTGGGACCTCGCGGCCGACGCCCCCGAACCGGAACCCGAGGAGGACGCCCGCGACGACTGGCCCTGAATCGAGGAGGTTTATTACGCGGCCGGGACACCGACCGGTATGTCACTCGACGTCGTCCGCGTGCTGAAGGAGGGGCTCGACCGACTGGCGAGTCGCAACGGCCTCGTGTTCGTCGGCGTCTTCGTGCTCGTCGCGCTCGTCGGCAACGTCGCCCTCGACAGCGCGACGGTCGCGCTCGAATCCCTCGCCGCCGAGTTGGCCGCCGAGGCGGGCCAGCCCCAGCCCGAGACGCTGCCCGAGGGTTCGACGCCGCTCGCGCTCTCGCTTCCCGGCTCGGTTATCGTCCTCCTGCTTCTCGTCTGGCTGCTCGCGTGGGCCGCGACGAGCGTCGTCGCCGTTCGGGTCATGGCGAGCGAGCACACAGACGCGATCCCCGACGATCTGGTCTCGCGACGACTGACGCTCGCGACGGTCAACGAGATCGCCGCCCGGATCGTCGTGCTGACGCTCGTCTCCGTCGGGTTCGCCGCCCTCGTCCTCCCGGGGATCTTCCTCGCGGTCTGTTTCTACTTCGTCCGGCCGCTGATCGCCATTGAGGACCGAAACGCGATCGACGCGATGGTCGAGAGCTGGCGGCTCTCGCGGGGCGACCGGGTCGCGATTTTCCTCCTTCTCCTCGGGGCTGTCGTCGTCTACGTGGCCATCTCGCTCGCGGGCACCCTCGGCGCGCTCGTCCTCTCGCCGGTCCCCGTCGCCGGGGCCGTCGTCTCGATCGCCGTCGCGGCGGTCGCGAACGTCTTCTGGCTCGCCGTCTCGGCCCGGGCGTTCGTCCAGATGCGCGAGCGAAGCGAGGAACCCGAGTCGGCGGACCTCGACCCGCACGACGAGTGGGACGACCCCGACGGGGTCGAGTGGTAGAAAACGCGCCCTTTAACCGGCCGACGACGCAAGTGAGACCGATGGCAACGCCCCGCGTTCCCGGCGACGAGGCGATCGAGCTTCCCTGTGGCGAGTCGGTCTCGCTCGCGGAACTCGACATGGGGATGCGCGAGTACGCCTGTTCCTGTGGGGAGCGCCACGCCGTCGTGATGGACGTCCACCCTCCCTCGCGGTTCGTCCCAGAGGCGATCGTCGACGTGTTGCGCGAGACCGTCGAGACCGAGGACGAGTTCGGGGAGTTCGGTACGCCCCACGTCATGGGGATCGTCCTCGAGGAGTTTCCCGAGGAGGTCGTCGCCGAGGACGTCTCCGAGAACGGTCAAGTCGGGTATTCGATGCTCTGGCTGACGGATTTCGACTCCCGGCGACTGCACGTCATCGTCGTCGAACTGCTGGTCGAACTCATGGACCACGCGATCAGTCACAGCGAGAACTCGGAGGCCGCCGACGAGTTCGAGGAGCAGATGCTCGAGTTCGACGTCGAGGCGTTCGTCGACGACTATCGAAAAGCTCGCGAGTTCGAAAGCGAGTTCGACCGGCCGGCCTGAGTTTTACGTTTTATTTATACGTCTGTACGCGGAGATTCGGAACCCGTTCGAAATCCGAATCTCCCGTTACGAGACGTTCGTCGTGTTCGAGTGAGATTGCCGCAATCATGCAGTCCGCAACTCCGAGCTCTCCGCCCTTTCGGATAAGATCGGCTTGTAAGTCACCCGCTCGACGCGCACAATCCCGCGAGAAATTGAGCCACGTCAGCGACTGGAGCAACTCGCGCGTCGCTTCGTACTCCGCTCGTGATCCGAGATGTCCACCGATCCATAGCTCCGAGGCAGTCACCGGCGTCACCGAGAGATGTTCCCGTTCTCCGTCGAGTTCGCCCATCAGTTCCCGTGCGTCCTCGTTCGCTTCGAGAACGTCGATCAGAAACGAGGTGTCGAGACAGACCATCAGCGGTATCGTTCCGCGATCTTCTCGTTCGAGCGCTCGCGTCCCCCGCGGATCGCTTCTCTGGCTCGATCCGCGGTTTCCTCGCTCCACGCCCCCCAGAACTCCCCGAGCGGGCGCGAATTCAGCAGCCGGTCGATTGCGTCGCCGAAGCTCTCGTCGTCGCGCTTCTCGTCTTTCAGCCGCTCGTAAACCGACTCCGGAATCGAGATGTTCTTCGCTCCCATGGTGTTCTGTGTGTGCTGTGTGGGTAAAAGAGTGCCTGCTATTCGGATTGCTGCTGTAGGTCGAACGCGGACAGACGATAGTCCGATCACTCGAAAACGATCCGCTCTTTCCCCGGCTCCAATCGCACCTCGCCACCGACCGGGATCGGAATCCGTGGATCCGTATGCCCGAAATCGACGTCGAAGACGCCCGTTGCGTCGGGGTTGTACTCCGTCAGCTGCTCGCGGATCTCGCCGTAGAGCCGCTCGCGATAGTCCTCGAAACCGACTTTACGATCCACATGCGGCGAAAACGCCCGCGGGCGGCCGACCATCACGCCCGAAAACCGCCGTAACTAGCCACGTTCGCCGAGCGATCGGAGCAGGTAGCCCACGTCCTGTGCCAGCGGGACCTCCTCGCTGGTTTCGAGAGCCAACACCGCACCATCAAGTGCATCCGGACTCGGAAGATAGCGGCCCGTCTGGAGCTGCCAGTTCAGGATCGCGAAACAGCCGCCCCAGAGTCGGCCCGAAACCTCCTGATCTCCTCGCCAGCGTCACCCGTCGCTTTCGTGCCACTCGCGTGGCTCGCGCGTCTCGAAGTCGTACCACCCCTCCGTCCACTCCTCGGCGGGGCGGATCTCGCCGATTCGATCCTCGAAGAAGGCCCGTCGGAGGTACCGCTCGGTGTAGGGGTGGATCTCGCGATCGACTGCGAGCGTCGGCATGCAGACCGCGCCGTAGCTCACGATCCCGCGGTTCCAGAGGAAGAGCCGGACGTTGTCGTTGTCGCTGTAGCCGAAAAAGCGCGTGGGGCTGTCGGTCAGCCGGTCGGGATCGAGGTGCGGGAGGATTCGAATCTGGTCGTCGCCGCCGGTGACGGCCATCACTCCGCGGATCGAGTCGTCCTCGAACGCCCGCATGAGGTCCTCGGCGCGGGCGGCGGGATTCGCTTCGAGCCACTTCGTTTCGCGCGTCGCGGTGTCGAAGACGACGGGTTCGAGGTCGAAGACTTCGCGAAGCCGATCGCGCGCGATCGTCAGCCGGTCGTCCCCGATCGGGCGTGACGGAGCGACGAGCGCGATGCCATCACCCGGTTCGAGCGGCGGCGGGTGAATCGGATCGATCACATTGGTGGTTCTCGCGGGTCTGGTATGGTCGTTCCGATGGATTCGAATTTCGAAATCTCGCTTCGTTTTTCACAGCGTATCGTTCCTCTTATTACGATGTGCGAACTGGGTCCGGGTGATGAGCGACGAGGACACGGTCGACGGGGAGCAACGGACGATCCTTCTCATCGGGAGCGGCCCGATCCAGATCGGACAGGCCGCCGAGTTCGACTACTCGGGCGCGCAGGCCTGCCGGGCGCTTCGAGAGGAGGGAGTCCGAGTCGTCCTCGTCAACTCGAACCCCGCGACGATCATGACCGACCCCGAGATGGCCGACAAGGTGTACATCGAGCCGATCACGACCGAGGCCATCGCGGAGATCATCCGGAAGGAGCGTCCCGACGGCGTGATCGCCGGACTGGGCGGGCAGACGGGGCTCAACGTGACCGCGGAACTCGCCGAGGAGGGCGTCCTCGAGGAGCACGACGTCGAGATCATGGGCACGCCCCTGGAGACGATCTACGCGACCGAGGACCGCGACCAGTTCCGCGAGCGCATGGAGCAGTTGGGCCAGCCGATGCCCCGCTCGCGCACTATCGAGTCGGTCTCCGAGGTCGAGTCGGCGGTCGAGGCCGTCGGCGGCCTGCCCGTGATCATGCGCACGACCTACACGCTCGGCGGGTCGGGGTCGGGCGTCGTCGAGGAGATGGACGAGTTGAAAGAGTCGGTCCGCAGGGGGCTTCGCCTCTCGCGCAACAACGAGGTCCTCATTACTGAATCGATCGCCGGCTGGGTCGAACTCGAGTACGAGGTGATGCGCGACGCGGACGACTCGTGCATCATCATCTGCAACATGGAGAACATCGACCCGATGGGCATTCATACTGGTGAGTCCACTGTCGTCACCCCCTCGCAGGTGATCCCCGACGACGGCCACCAGGAGATGCGCTCGGCGGCACTGGAGGTCATCCGGGATCTGGGCATCCAGGGCGGCTGTAACATCCAGTTCGCCTGGCGCGACGACGGCACGCCCGGCGGCGAATACAGGGTGGTGGAGGTCAACCCCCGCGTGTCCCGGTCCTCGGCGCTGGCCTCGAAGGCGACGGGCTATCCCATCGCGCGCGTGACCGCGAAGGTCGCGCTGGGCAAACGGCTCCACGAGATCGACAACGAGATCACCGGCGAGACCACCGCCGCCTTCGAGCCCGCGATCGACTACGTCGTGACGAAGGTTCCGCGCTGGCCCAAGGACAAGTTCGACGAGGTCGACTTCGAACTCGGCACCGCGATGAAAAGCACTGGAGAAGCGATGTCGATCGGGCGGACCTTCGAGGAGTCGCTGTTGAAGGCGCTTCGTTCGACGGAGTACGTCCCCGACGTCGACTGGAAGGAGCTTTCGGACGCCGAACTCGAAACCGACTACCTCGAGACGCCCTCGCCGGATCGCCACTACGGGATGTTCGAGGCCTTCTCGCGGGGCTACTCGGTCGAGGAAGTGTGCGAACTCACCGGGATCAAGGAGTGGTACACGGAGCGCTACGAGACCGTCGCCCGCGCGGCCGACGCCGCACAGGACGGCGACTTCGCGGGCGCGGCCGAGATCGGCTTCACCAACGCGCAGGTCGCGGCGGGGATCGACGCCAGCGAGGCGTCGACGATCCCGCAGGCCGACGGCGGCGCGATCGACGCGGTCGAGGAGAGCGCGCCCGAGCGCGACTTCAAGCAGGTCGACACCTGCGCCGGGGAGTTCGCGGCCTCGACGCCGTACTACTACTCGGCGCGCGCCCGCGGCGACCGACTGGGCCGCGACGAGGTGCAGGTCGACACCGACGTCGAGAGCGTCGTGATCGTCGGCGGCGGCCCCATCCGGATCGGCCAGGGCGTCGAGTTCGACTACTGTACGGTGCATGCGGTCCAAGCACTCCGGCAAAACGGGATCGAGGCTCACGTCGTCAACAACAACCCCGAGACCGTTTCGACGGACTATGACACCTCCGACGGGCTGTTCTTCGAACCCATCACCGCGGAGGAGGTCGCGGACGTGATCGAGACCACGGGTGCCGACGGCGCGATGATCCAGTTCGGCGGCCAGACCTCCGTCGACATCGGCGAACCCCTCGAGGAGGAGATCGAGCGGCGTGGACTGGACTGCGAGGTGCTGGGCACGACCGTCGACGCGATGGACTTAGCGGAGGACCGCGACCGGTTCAACCAGCTGATGGACGAACTGGGGATCGCCCAGCCGGAGGGCGGGACCGCCACGAGCGAGGCCGAGGCCCTCGATCTCGCCCACGGGATCGGCTATCCGGTGCTGGTGCGGCCCTCCTACGTCCTCGGTGGCCGGGCGATGGAGGTCGTCCACTCCGACGCGGAACTGGAGGAGTACATCGAGGAGGCGGTGCGGGTCGCGCCCGACAAGCCGATCCTCGTCGACAAGTTCCTCGAGGGGGGCGTCGAACTCGACGTCGACGCCGTGAGCGACGGCGAGCGCGTCCTGATCGGCGGGATCATGGAGCACGTCGAGACCGCGGGCGTCCACTCGGGCGACTCGGCGTGTATGATCCCCCCGCGCTGGCTCGAGGCCGACGCGATGGGACGCATCCGCGAGGTGACCGAGAAGATCGCCCGCGCGCTCGACACCGTGGGACTGCTCAACGTCCAACTGGCGGTCTACGACGGCGAGGTCTACGTCCTGGAGGCCAATCCGCGCTCCTCCCGCACCGTGCCGTTCGTCTCGAAAGCGACGGGAGTTCCGATCGCGAAGATCGCCGCGCAGGTGATGGCGGGCGCGAGCATCGACGATCTCGACGTCTCCGAGGGGATTCCCGAACAGACCAGCGTCAAGGAGGTCGTCCTCCCGTTCGACCGCCTCCCCGGATCGGACCCCCGGCTCGGCCCCGAGATGAAATCCACCGGGGAAGTCATGGGCACCGCCGACTCGTTCGGCAAGGCCTACTGGAAGGCCCAGCAGGCCGCCGGGGCGGTCCTGCCGCGGGGCGGGACCGCCGTGATCGACCTCGACGTCGACGGATTCGAGGAGTTCTACGAGGTCAAGGAGTACGAGGACGTCCCGCAGGCGATCCGCGAGGGGAAGGTCGACCTCGTGATCACGCGCGACCGCGAGTCACTCCAGACGGCCGTCGAGGAGGACGTCACCTACTACTCGACCGCGCCGAGCGTGCAGGCGGCGTTGGACGCGCTCAGCGCCCGCGACGAACCCCTCGACGTGCGGGCGGTCTCCGAGCGCCCCGTTCGAGAGGCAGAGTGGGGCCGGTGACCGACGGCGAGTGAATTTCCAACGCGTACCGGACGGATGGCAGGAACCGTCACGAAACTAGCGTGGCGGCCATCTCACCCTTCTGCAGATTCGGGGACGAAGTCGACTCGGTCCGATCCGATTACGACGTACAGAACACCGTGATGGCCTGTGAATTCGTGTGATACGTCGTCACGGGGGTCGAATTCGAGTTCGAGCGCGTATTTCCGACTGGGTCGGACGACATCATGGATCAGTGTCGCTCGATCGGGTGCTACCGATAGCTGGTCCGAAAAGACGGTCTCGGATTGAATAAACGGAATCGCGTCGCGCCGCCGGATCGTACACGAAATCGTCGCCGGATCGTCCGTTTCGTTTTCGAAACATATCAGCGTGTGAGATACTCTCGCCCTCGAAGTCCGACTACACCCTCCCGTACACGCCGCAAAAACACCAGCGAGCGACCCGAGCAATCGACGTCGATACATCTCAAAAATTTTGGTTATTATACTATAAAATCGTTGTGGAGATCAAGACCGCTCCGATACTTCCGCTTCTCGCTGTTTCACGGCGGTTTCCCGAGTGGCGGATGACGAAAGCGCAGCGATGAGTGGGATACAGGGTCGGACGGTCGATCCCACCGTAATTGGTAGTGGGTTCAAAGCGAAGATCACACCTCGCCGGGTAAACCTTCAACCGCCTCGCGGTTCTCACTCGAGTCATGGCCATCGAAACCGTGCTGGTGGCGGGCGCGAGCGGGGAGACGGGCCGCGAGATCATGAACCTCCTTCGGACCACGGACCTCCGGGTCCGCGCGATGACGCGCGACCCAGAAACGGTCGGTCGACTGGAGCGGTTGGGAGCCGACGAGGTGATCGTCGGCAACCTCCTCCACCGGGCGGACGCCGACCGCGCGGTGCGGGACGTCGACGCCGTCCTCTGTGCCGTGGGGACGAAGCCGGGACTCGACGCGCTCTTCGGCGAGTTCGTCGACGGCGAGGGCGTGAGCAACCTCGTCGACGCCGCGAGCGAGGAGGGGATCGAGCGGTTCGTCTTCGAGTCATCGCTCGGGGTGGGCGATGCCGAGGAGGGCCTTCCCCTCCCCGCACGGGTCCTCATCGGGCCGATCCTGCGGGCGAAGGAGGAATCGGAGAGCCACCTCCGGGAGTCGGGCGTGCCCTACACGATCCTCCGGCCGGGCGGGTTGACGAACGGCCCGCCGACGGGGGAGGTCGTCGTCGGCGAGGGCGGCGACTCGGTCTCAGGGCGGATCTCCCGGGCCGACGTCGCGCGCCTGATGGTCGCCGCCCCTTTCACGCCCGACGCGGAGAACCGCACCTTCGAGGTCGTGAGCCGCGAGGGGCTTCGGGGGTCGCCGAAAAACGTCGTTCCGATGACGTGGACCGAGCCGAGCGCGGTATAGATGCCTACTAGGGGTTCGGAACCGACCCCAGTCGCCAGTTAGCAAGAGTGATACGCTCGCGCGAGCAACGGCCCGCCGATGGCTTCCGATCGGGACGTCGAGCCGATGTGGGCGGTCGAATCGGGGGTTCGGCCCTCGCCCCCCGAGGGGACCCCGTCGCTGATCGCCCACCGCGGTTTCGCGGGGCAGTACCCAGAGAACACCGTGGGCGCGATCCGGGCCGCCGGGAAGGAAGCCGACTGGATCGAGATCGACTGTCGCCCGACCGCCGACGGCGACCTCGCCGTGTTTCACGACCACCGGCTGGACCGCCTCACCGCCCGGAGCGGCCTCGTCGCCCGGACCCCGAGCGAGGTCGTCTTCGGGACCGAGGTGCTCGAGAGCGACTTTTCGATCCCGCGTCTCGACCGGGCGCTCGCCGCCGTCCCGCAGGACGTCGGCGTCGTCCTCGACCTCAAGGGCAGGTTCGGCGTCCTCTCGACCGGGGACGGGCCGGCCGAGAACTGGGACTGGGTTCGTTCGGCGCTCGACACCCTCGCGGGGTTCGACCACCGGGTCCTCGTCTCGACGTTCTGGGAGGGCGCGCTGGCGGCCGTGAGCGAGGGTTCCGACGTCCCGACCGCCGTCCTGTTCGGCGAGGACCCCGAGACCGGTCTGGCCCTCGCCCGCCGATACGGCTGTACGGCGATCCACCCCGCCGCCTACCTCCTCACGGACGCCGCCGTCGGCGATAGAACCGACCTCGTCGACCGGGCACACGAATCGGGGATGCGGATCAACGTCTGGTCGCCCGCCACCCGGTACGAGGCCGCGCTCCTCGCGGCCAGCGACGTCGACGGCGTCATCACCGACTACAGCGACGTACTGACGCCCCGGCGGGTGCTCCCGCCCTAGTCGGCGGTCGCGACCGGCCGGTCGGCCAGTTCGAGGACGCTGTCGAAGAAGTCGAGCGAGTCGTGGGGCCCCGGGTTCGCCTCGGGGTGGTACTGGCGTGTGATCACGTCCAGCTCGTCGTTCTCGAGCCCCTCGGCGGTGTCGTCGTTGACGTTCACCTGGGTCACGTCGAGCTCCGGACCGGGCTCGGCGACCGTGTAGCCGTGGTTCTGCGTCGTCATCACCACCCGTCCGGAGCGCAGGTCACGAACGGGCTGGTTGACGCCGCGGTGCCCGAAGACCATCTTCTCGGTCTCGCCGCCCAGCGCACGGGCGACGATCTGCTGGCCGAGACAGATCCCCGCGATGGGGAGGTCGCCGACGAACTCCTCGACCAACTCCCGTGCCGCGGTGAAGTTCGCGGGGTCGCCCGGGCCGTTCGAGATGAACAGCACGTCCGGGTCCAACTCCCGGATCTCCGCGGGCGTCGTGTCGTAGGGCAGGACGTGGACGTCCGCGCCGCGGTCGGTCAGCGAGGAGGTGATCGACCCCTTCGCGCCGCAGTCGATCAGCGCGACGTCGTACTCGCCGCCTTCCACGGTGTAGCGCTCGTCGACGCTGACCTGCGCGCCGATGTCGGTGTGCTCGCTCATCCCCTTGCACTCGGCGAGTTCGGCGAGCGCGTCCTCGGGAGTGGCGTCGGGGCCGGCGGCGATCCCGCACTTCATCGCGCCCGTATCGCGGATCTCCGTGACGAGATCCCGCGTGTCGAGGTGGTCGATCGCGGGGATCTCCTCGTGTTCGAGCCACGCGGCGACGTCGTCGGTGAGTTCGAGTGCGACGACGGCCCGTGGGTGGACCCGCTCGGACTCGAATCGCTCCTCTCGAACGCCGTAGTTCCCGATCAGGGGATAGGAGAAGGTCAACACCTGTTCTTCGTAGGAGGGGTCGGTCAGGCTCTCCTCGTAGCCCGTGTACGCGGTCGTGAAGACCAGCTCCCCTCGCGCGGTTCCGGGTGCGCGAGCGCGTGCTTCGAGTACGCGACCCCCCTCGAGTGCCAGGTAGGCGTCCGACATTACGAGATGCGTACGAACACGCCGAGTATAAACCTTGCTTTCGAAGCGAAGTTACGAATTTCGTAACGATAAAGCTCCCCGGTACTCAACCCGTAGATCTCAATGGACGAGTTGGATCGAGAGATCCTCGACGTGCTGCGCCGGGATGCCCGGATCCCGTACACGGAGATCGCGGATCGGGTCGGAACCAGCGAGGGGACGGTCAGAAACCGGGTCGACCGGATGCTCGAAACCGGCGTCATCGAGCGCTTTACCGTCGCGACCCGGACGGGCAACATCAAGGCGATGATCGAACTCGGCGTCGACGTCGCGGTCGACACCACCGAGGTCGCCGAACGGATGGCCGACTGGAGCGCCGTCGACTTCGTCTGGCAGGTCAGCGGCGAGGAGGACGTCGTCCTCGTCGTCGACGCCGCCGACACGCGCGAGGTCAACGACCTCATCACGCGCGCCCGCGACATGGACGAGGTCGTCAGCACCACCACGCGGCTGATCCTCGACGAACAGCGCTAGCCCTCCGGGGGCGTGCCGACGCCGGGCGTCGAATCCGTGAGCTGACCCTTGCGTTCGTGGATCCGGCGATAGCCCCGCTGGAGGAGTCGCGCGAGGGAGCCGCCTGCGACCTCGGGTTCGACCCGTCCCGCCCGGATCGCCTCGACGACCGACTCGGGAGTGGGGTCGGCGTCGACCCGCGTGTAGGCGCGTCCGACCTCGATCGGGTAGTGAGCGTCGCTGCCGCCGACCAGCGGGATCCCCCGTTCCCGTGCGATCTCCCGCACCAGCGGCCACGTCCGGGGGTGTTTGCCGTTGCATTCGATCGCGTCGAAGGCGACGTCGGTCTCACGGATCGTGCTGTTGCGAAACGGGTGGGCGATGATCGCCACACAGCCCCGGTCGTGGGCCAGTTCGACCGCCTCCTCGGGGGTGAGTTCCCCTTTCTCCGTCCGGGTGGGCGGGTCGGGTCCGAGGACGACGACGTGGCCCTTCGTCGTCGAGATCTCGATCCCCGGGATCGAGAGGAACTCCCCGACGGGATCGCCGAGCGGCCGGTAGTAGTCGTGGTTCGTCAGCGCCACCCCATCGAGCCCGCGACGCCTGGCGACCGCGGCGAGGGCGGCGTGGCCGTAGGGGTCGAACTGAGCAGCGAGGCGGTCGTGGCCGTGGAAGAATCGCGTGTGGGCGTGGAGATCGAGCGAGAGCACACCCCCGCTACGTGTCGCCAACGCTTTGCGTTTGGGTCTCCTCGATCGGGTATGGCCGGTGACGAGGGCGACTGTGTCGTCGTGGTGAACCCCGAGAGCGGCGGAGGCGACGACGACATATCGGAGATCCGCGAACTGGCGGCCGAACACGGCTTCGAACTCGCGGTCTCCGAGGAGGCGGGCGAACCCGTCTCGTTGGCCCGCGAGGCGGTCGAGGCGGGCGCGACCCGGATCGGGGCCTGTGGCGGCGACGGAACGGTAAACGAGGTCGTCCGCGGGATCGACGCGGCCGACGCCCTCGACGCGACGACGTTGGGGGTGATCCCCGCGGGCACGGGCAACAACTTCGCGGGCAACGTCGGCATCGAGGGCGTCGAACACGGCTTTTCGCTGCTCGCGGGGGGCGAGACCCGACGGATCGACCTCGGGGTCGCCGGCGACGAACTGTTCGTCAACTCGTGTGTCTGCGGGCTGACAGCCGACGCCAGCGAGGCGACCTCCTCGGAGCTGAAGGGCCGATTCGGCGAACTCGCGTACGTCTTCAGGACGATCGACCGGATGCGCGATTTCGAGTCCATCCCGCTTCACGTCCACGCCGAGGACGAGGGCCAGGTCTGGGACGGCGACGCGATGTTCGCCCTGATCGGCAACGCCCGTCGATTCCCCGCCGGCGGGAGCCAGCAGGCGAACGTCGAGGACGGCCTGTTCGAGGCGACGATCATCGAGGACGTCTCGACGGGGCAGTTGGTGCGCGAGACCGCGGCCCGGCGACTGCTCGGCGGCGAGGTGAGCAGCATCCACCGGTTTACGGCCCCGTCGATGACCGTCGAGGTCAGGGGCGGGGAGCCGGTGTCGTTCAGCTTCGACGGGGAGATCGCGGAGTTCGACCGCCTCTCGTGTCGCGTCCGGCCGCGGACCCTCGCGGTCCGCGTCGGCGACGCCTACGACCCGGTTCCGCCCGAACCGGAGGATGTTTGACCCCGCCCGCAGATATCGGGGTATGAGCGTTCAGGACTCGGCGGGCGAGGAGACCCACGAGAACGCCCGTCAGAACGTCGTCGCGGTCGACGCCGACGACACCAAGCAGGGCGTGGTGAACAGGCTCGAAGCCCACACCGGCGACGGGATCCGCCACCGGGCCTTCACGGCGCTCGTCTTCGATCACGACGGTCACGTTCTGCTCGCCCAGCGAAGCCCCGAGAAACGCCTCTGGGACACCTACTGGGACGGAACCGTCGCCTCCCACCCCGTCGACGGCCAGAGCCAGGAGGCGGCCACCGAGGCCCGACTCGCCCAGGAACTCGGCGTCGAGTCGAGCCAGTACACCGACCTGCGCGTGACCGACAAGTTCGAGTACAAGCGCTACTACCCCAACGAGGGCGTCGAGTGGGAGGTCTGTTCGGTCCTCAAATGCACGCTCGACGACACGGCCCTGAACCCCGACGAGGCCGAAGTGGCGGGGCTGTTGTGGGTGCCCTACGAGCGCCTCTACGACAACCCGAACTGGTACCGCCAGCTTCGGCTCTGTCCGTGGTTCGAGATCGCGATGCGCCGGGACTTCGACTGATACGCTTTCGGATCCGGTGGGCCGTTTTCGTCGTCCCGGATCGCTGGCGAGCGCTTATGTGTGACGGACACGAACTGGTATCGATGACCGAGATCGTCCGAACCGAGGGTGTACTCGGCGGGAAAGCCCGTCTCGACGGACGACGTATCTCCGTCTTCCAGATCGGGGAGATGATCGTCGACAGCGACTACTCGCCGGAGTACATCGCCGATCAGCTCGACATCTCCCTGGCCGAGGTCCACACGGCGCTCGCGTACTACTACGATCACCCCGAGGAGATGGACGCGATCAGGCAGCGCCGTCGCGAGACGGTCGAGCGGTTGAAAACGCAGTCGAAAGCGCCGGACGCCGCGATACAGTAGATGGAGCGGCTCCGATTCCTGGCCGACGAGCACGTCGCGAGCGCGTACGTCACGATCCTCCGCTCGAACGGCTACGAGGTTTGAGCCGTCGGCCGGGATTACGAAGGCGGAATCGAAGACGTCAACCACCTCGATCGCTGCCGACGTGATGGACTCGTCGTTCTCACCAACGACGACGATTTCGTCCGGCTCGCACGGGACCGCTCACACGCCGGAATCGTCTACTACGAGCGACAGACGCTCGCTCCCAAGGAGTTCCTGCGTGCGATCAGACAGATCGACGGGTTCTTCACTCCGGACGAGATGCGAGGTCACATCGAGTGGCTGGACGGCTGGCTGTGACCTCCGTCCCCGAGATCGCGATGCGCCGGGACTCCGACTGAGGGCCTTTTTGTCTCCGGCGCGAGAAGCGCGTGTATGGCACTCGACAGCCGCGTCTATCGCCTCGTCGACGACCCCTCGAACGTCTACCTCGTCGACGACGGCGACCTCACGCTCGTCGACGCCGGGGTTCCGGGGAGCGCGAAGCCGATCCGCGACGGGATCCGCGCGCTCGGTCACGCCGTCGTCGACGTGGATCGCGTACTCCTCACCCACTACGACTACGACCACGTCGGCGCGCTCGCCTCCCTCGGCCTCGACGCCCCGATCCACGCGGGCGAACCCGACGCGACCTACGTGACGGGGGCGGCGAAGCCGCCGCTCTCGAACGCGAAGGGGCTCATGCAGCGCGTTCTGGGTCGAAACCTCGATTTCCCCGACCTCACGTCGCTTCCGGTGACCGACGACGAGGAGATCGGCGACTTCCGGGCCTACCGCACGCCGGGTCACACCGCCGGCCACACGGTCTACCTCCACTCCGGGTTCGACATCGCCTTCCTCGGGGACTGCGTCCGGGAGAGCGAACACACCCTCCAGCCCATGCCGGGCTGGCTGTGTGCGGATTCCGATCGAAACCACGAGAGCATCAAGAAGCTGTCCGAGCGAACGCCGACGTTCGACTACGGCGCGCCGGGCCACGGCGACCCCATCACCGCGGGCGCGAGTGCCGTCCTCCGACGGGTTGCGGCCGGACTGTAAGGCCGAACCCTTATTCGGTCGGATCCGATACGACTAGACATGGCGATCAAGTACTACGACCTCGTCCTCCTCGGCGTCCTCGGGAGCCTCGTCCTCGGGGGCGCACTCGGCGCGTTCACGGCGGTCGGGACGGTCCCCGCCGTGGTCGTCACGGCCGGGTTCGCCATCGCCCTGATCGCCCACGCGCTGTTCGTCCGCGGCCCCGTCGACCGGGTCGGGGACCTCACCGACGAGGTCGAGCAGGTCGGTCCCGTGGACCTCTCGAACTAGCGCGTCGTCGACCAGACGGCCACGAACCCCAACAGCACCGCCGGAAGCAGGGGGAGGACGAGGTACGCGACGAAAAACGGCAGGGCGTCGGGCGGGTGAAAGAGGATGACCGCGGGCGCGACGAGGAAGGCGAAAACGATCACGCCGACGAGCGTCCAGCCCCGCCAGTCGAACTCCCGCTCGTCGGGGCTGGTCGCGGGCTCGACCCCCGGCTCGTAGACGTACCCCCGGTCGTTACTGTCGGTCATGATCACACCGATCTGCGACGGCCAAGCGAGGGCAAACTCGTGCCGTAGCCTGTCGAACCGTGCGCACGTGACGTCGGATCTCCCAGGACCGACAGTAGTCACCCATCACCTACAGTTCACTGTCCGGAACCACAACTACCTTTCCGAATCCCTCGCGCTCCTCGATGATCTCGTGGGCGCGGGCGGCCTCGCTCATCGGCAGCGTTTCTCGAATTTTGGGCTCGAAGGTGCCGTCCCACACCAGCGAGAGGGCCGTCTCTGCCTGCTCGGGGGTGGCCATCGTCGAGCCGATCACCGAGAGCTGGTTCCAGAACATCCGGTTGAGCCCGGCGTCGGGGTTCGGCCCCGTGGTCGCCCCGCAGGTGACGATCCGCCCGCCCTTCGCGAGGCTCTTCAATGACTCGTCCCACGTCGCCTCGCCGATGTGATCGACCACCATGTCGACGCCCCGCCCGTCGGTCAGGTCCTTGACCTCGCTTCCGAACTCCGTCTCGGCGTAGTTGATCGTCTCGTCGGCGCCGATCTCGCGGGCGTACTCCAACTTCTCCTCGCTGCTGGCGGTGGCGTAGACGGTCGCGCCCGCGTGGGCGGCGACCTGCACGGCGGCGTGGCCCACGCCCCCCGACGCCCCGAGGACGAGGACGTCCTCGCCGGCCTGGAGTTCGCCGCGCTCGATCAGCATACGCCACGCCGTTTGAAAGACCAGCGGCGCGGCAGCGGCGGTCTCCCACTCGACGCCCTCGGGCACGGAAACGAGGTTGGCCTCGGGGATCGCCGCGTACTCGCTGTGGACCCCCCGGACGTGCTCACCGATGATGTGAAAGCGCGGGTCGAGCGTCGGGTCGTCCATGCGCTCGTCGCCCACCCCCGCGATGAGCGCGACCCGGTCGCCCTCCGAAAAGCGGGTGACGTCCTCGCCGATCTCGCTCACGACGCCCGCACAGTCGCTGCCGGGGACGTGGGGCATCTCCAGATCGAGTCCGGGGAGTCCCTTTCGCGTCCAGATGTCGAGGTGGTTCAGCGCGCCGGCCTTCACGTCGACGAGCACCTCGTCGCCCTCGATTTCGGGATCGGGGAACTCGCCGTACTCGATTACGTCGCGCCCGCCGTGTTCCGCGAACTGGACTGCGTCCATACGCGTGGGCATGGATAGCGCACCCAAAACTGTACTGGTGGCGGCCTTTTAGACGCTGGCGCGAGAAGGTCGATTATGGCCGAGGAGACACGACACGACCACGGGAACGGCCACGACCACCACGAGGGCGAGGGCCACGACCACGATCACGACCATCACGCCCACGACGCCGAGGAGATATCGGCGGGCGTCGTGACCGTCTCGACCTCGCGGGGGACCGACGAGGACCCCGCGGGGGACGCGATCATCGAGATCCTCGAAAATCACGGGATCGAACTGGCCCACCGCGAACTCATTCCCGACGACTTCGACCGGGTCCAGCAGACGGTCGACACCCTCACCGACCGGGACGACGTCGACCTCATCGTCACGACCGGCGGGACGGGCGTCACGCCCGACGACGTGACCGTCGAGGCCGTCGAACCGCTGCTCGGCAAGACGCTTCCGGGGTTCGGCGAACTGTTCCGCAGGCTCTCCTACGAGGAGGTCGGCACCCACGTCGTCGCCACGCGAGCGATCGCGGGCGTGGCCGATGGCGTCGTCGTGTTCTGTCTTCCCGGCAGCGAGAACGCCGTCCGTCTCGGATGTGAGGAGATCGTCGTCGAGGAAGCCTCGCATCTGGTCGGCCTCGCCGCCCGTGATCTCGCTGCCGAGGAGGACGAAGACGAGGAGTGACTCGCCTTACGACGGCAGGGGACAGAGGCTCGCGGTGAACACCACGGTGTCGTCGGTGTCGTTTCGCGCGCCGTGGGCGACCCCGCGCTCGTGGAGCACGACCCCCGGCGCGGCGACCTCCTCCTCGCTGTCGCCCTGAAGCACCGTCACGACCCCTTCGAGGACGTGAAAGACGTTCGTCGAGTCGCCGTGTTCGTGCGCCGCCAGTTCGGCGCCCGGCCCGAGCGCGAACGCCTTGACCAGCACGTCGTCCTCCGCGACCAGTTCCTCGCTTATGACCTCGCCCTCGTCGGGGTCGAGGTCGGGATAGCGATCGAGTCCCATGCGTCGGACTCGACGCGCCGGCCCAAAACTCCCGCGGTCGTCACAGCTCCTCGGCGACCGCGTCGGGGCCCAACAGTTCGGGATCGACGATCAGGTCCGCGAGCGGCCGGGCGAACTCCGGCAGCGAGTCATCGGCGTAGACGACGATTTTCACGGTTTCGTTCAGTTCGCGCGCGACCGGGATGCCCGTGGCGTGAACCGTGTCCGTGATCACGAAGACCGAAGCGGAGTCGATCCCCGCGGTTTCGAGCGCCTCGCGGTCCGCGAACCCCTCGATCCGAGTCACTTCGAAGCCCTCCCGTTCGAGGGCCTCGCCCAGTCCCTCGGCGTCCTCGCCCGCGATGATGGCGTTCATTCGTACTCGATGGTCGCCGGCGGCTTGTGCGTCACGTCGTAGACCACGCGCGCGACGTTCTCGTTCTCGCCGGTGATTCGGCTCTGGATGCGCTGGAGGGTCTCCCAGTCGATCTCCTGTGCGCGGGCGGTCATGCCGTCGCGCGATTCGACCGAGCGGACGGCGACGACCCAGCCGTGGACCCGGTTGTCGCCCTTTACCCCAGTGGCCTTACCGATCACGGCCGCGAGCGCCTGCCACGGCTCGTAGGCCTCTAGCTCGTCCTCGACGACGTGACACGCCTCGCGCGCCACCTCGAGTTTCTCCTTCGTGACCTCGCCGATCACGCGCACCGCGAGGCCCGGTCCGGGAAACGGCATGCGCTCGGCGACGAGTTCATCGAGACCGAGTTCGCGCGCGACCTCGCGGACCTCGTCCTTGTACAGATCGCGGACGGGTTCGACGATCCCCTCGAAGTCGATCCGCTCGGGGAGGCCGCCGACGTTGTGATGCGACTTGATCCCGCCCTCGCTCTCGATGCGGTCGGGGTAGATCGTTCCTTGAACTAGAAAGTCGGCGTCGGCGTCGCGCGCCTCGCGCTCGAACTCCCGGATGAATCCTTCCCCTATTACCTCGCGTTTCTCCTCGGGGTCGGTCACGCCCGAGAGCGCGTCCAGAAAGCGCTCCTCGGCGTCGACCACGCGAAGCGACTCCATGTACGAGAACGTTTCGCTCACCTGCTCGGTCTCGCCCTTTCGCATCAGCCCGGTGTCGACGTACACCGGAGTGAGCTGGTCGCCGACGGCCTCGTAGGCCAGCGCCGCCGCGACCGAGGAGTCGACCCCGCCCGAGAGCGCGATCACGGCGTTGGCGTCGCCGATCTCCTCGCGGATCTCCGCGACCGCCTCGTCGACGAACTCCTGCGGTCGGACCATCAGGCCTCGACCTCCCGAGTGGTGCGCTCGAGGACCGCGTCCACGAACCCGACGAAGGGCGGACTCGCCCGGCCGGGCCGCGAGCGGAACTCGGGGTGGAACTGCGTCCCGAGGAAAAAGGGATGGTCCTCGAGTTCGAGGATCTCCATGCGGTTTTTCGCCCGCCCCGAGAAGGCGAGCCCCTCGGCCTCTAGCTGCTGGATGTACTCGGGGTTGACCTCGTAGCGGTGGCGGTGGCGTTCGGTACACACCTTCGCACCGCCGTAGACCTCGCTCGCGAGGGTCCCCGGTTGAATATCGGTGTCGTGGGCACCGAGGCGCATCGTCCCGCCCATGTCCTCGGTCTCGTACTGCTCGGGCAGCAGGTCGATCACCGGGTGCGCGGTGTCGGGGTCGATCTCCGTCGAGTGGGCGTCCGCCAGTTCGCAGACGTGCCGGGCGTAGTCGACGACCGCCATCTGGAAGCCCAGACAGAGCCCGAGGTACGGGACGCCCTCCTCGCGTGCGTAGCGCACCGCCTCGAGCTTTCCGCGCGTCCCCCGCGAGCCGAACCCGCCGGGGACGACGATCCCGTCGGCGCCCGTGAGACGTTCCTTGTGGGCGGCGGCCATCTCGTCCGAGTCGACCCACCGGACGTTCACCTCGACGTTCCGTTCGAGGCCGGCGTGTTTCAGCGCCTCGTGGATCGAGAGGTAGGCGTCCTCCAGGGCGTACTTGCCCACCAGTGCGACGTCGATCTTCCGGTCGGCCTCCTGGGTGACGAGTTCGCGCCACTCGTTCTTTCGCTCGCCCGCGGGCAGCGCCTCTCCGGCGAGGCCGAGCCGTTCCATCACGTACTCGTCGAGGCCCTCGGACTCGACCATCAGGGGCACCTCGTAGATGTCCTCGACGTCCGGGTTCGAGAACACCGCCTCGGTGGGGACGTCGCCGAACAGGGCGATCTTCTCCTTCGTCTCCGGTTCGAGGCGGTCGTCACACCGCCCGACGACGATGTCGGGCTGGAGGCCGATCGACCGGAGTTCCTTGATGCTGTGCTGGGTCGGCTTGGTCTTCTGCTCGCCGTTCTTCGAGTACGGGACCAGCGTGACGTGCGTGAAGAGGACGTCCTCCTCGTTTTCCTCGTGGGCGAACTGCCGGAGCGCCTCTAAGTAGGGCATCCCCTCGATGTCGCCGACGGTGCCCCCGACCTCGACGAGACAGACGTCGGTCCCCTCGGCGGCCTCCCTGATTCTTCGTTTGATGTCGTCGGTGACGTGGGGGATGATCTGGACGGTCTTGCCGAGGTAGTCGCCCGCGCGCTCCTTCTCGATGACGTGCTGGTAGGTCTTGCCCGTCGTGACGTTGTGCGTCGAGGTCATGTCGACCCCGAGGAAGCGCTCGTAGTTCCCCAGGTCGAGGTCGACCTCGCCGCCGTCCTTTAATACGTATACCTCGCCGTGCTGGTAGGGGTTCATCGTCCCCGCGTCGACGTTGAGGTACGGGTCGATCTTCACCGCCGTCACGTCGAACCCGGCGTTCTTCAGCAACCTGCCCGTGCTCGCGGCGGTGATCCCCTTTCCCAGCCCGCTCATCACGCCGCCGGTCACGAAGATGAACTTGCGGCCGAGAGAAGGATCGTAGTCGGTGTCCGGTTCGGTCGGCATACTGACCCTGTGCGAAGGGGATAAAAAACCGTTTCGGGACGGTCCCTCAGGGCGTCCCCTCGTCGAAAAACCCCGCGGCCTCGTCGATCCCGAGGACGAACTCCGGGCCGAACTCGCCGGCCGGGGTCCGGTAGCCCGGCGAGACTTCGCCGTCGAGCACCCGCTCGGTTACCGCGAGCGCACACGCCCCGGTGACGACGTATGGGTCCGACATCCGCAGGCGCGAGACGACGCGCTCGTCCCCGTCGCTGGCCTCCCCCCAGAAGTAGGTCGACCCGCGCTCGCGGGCGCGCTCCGAGGGCCCCTCGCGGGCGACCTGTGCGACCCGTTTCAGTCCCTCCCGAACGGGGCCGGTCGCGAGCAGCGGGGCGACGTACCGGTGGGCCCGCAGCGCCAGCCGCGTCGGCGGCGGCGCGAAGACGTAGACCTCGACGTTCGGGACTCCCGTGGTGTAGTAGCTCGTGGAAACGTCGCCCAGCGGCATCGTCACCGCGGGGCGGGTCCCCCGCCCGAAGTCGATCCGCCGGGACTTCCAGCCCGCGGGGACGTGGACCAGTCTGCCCTCGTCCCTGATCGCCCCGCCGTCCTCCAACCCTTCCAGCAGCGTCGTGATCGAGCCCACGGAGGGCGGCCGGAACGTCTCCGCGCCGAGCGCGAGGTGGGTCGCCCCGGGGAGGCGCTCGGCCAGGTGGGCCGCCAGGCAGTCCATCGGCACCGACGAGAGGCC
The DNA here is from genome assembly GCF_030287405.1 of Halalkalicoccus sp. NIPERK01. NCBI lineage: Archaea > Methanobacteriati > Methanobacteriota > Halobacteria > Halobacteriales > Halalkalicoccaceae > Halalkalicoccus > Halalkalicoccus sp. NIPERK01. Next base: position 437,512 of record NZ_JASVVV010000003.1, read on the forward strand.
GGTCGCTGGAAAGAGGGTGATCCCGGCGTCCTCGGCCTCGTCGCTCCGGCGTCTGATCCGCTCGATGACGGGAATCTCGCCGGTGATGTCGACGTAGTCCGTCCCACTCTCGAGACAGGCCTCGACGAGTTCGTCCGCGGTGTTCGAGAAGGGGCCGGCGCAGTTCAACACGCAGTCGACGTCCGATAGCTCCTCGGCGACGACCGCCGGATCCGAGAGGTCGAACCGGCGGTGTTCGAGGCCGAGGTCGGCGGCCTGTTCCGCGAGCGCCTCGCCGTCGCGGCCGGCGAGGATCGGCTCCAGCCCCCGGTCGGTCGCCTCCCCGGCGATCAGCCGGCCGTTGTAGCCGTACGACCCGTAGATCAGAAGCGTCGCCATGCCTGTCTAGTCGGTTCGCCGGTGGTTAAGCGGCCGGCCGGCAGGCGCGAGCGTCGATCAGAACGGTTCGGCGAAGAAGGCCGCGACCGACCCCGCGATCCGGTCGTGTTTGCCGAGGAAGAAGTGATCCGCGGCCAGTTCCTCGATTGTCGCGTTTCGTCTCCGCGCCGCCTCCACGATCGGCCCCCACTCGGCGGTCGAATCGCGCGTCCCGTAGAGCACCTGCAGCGGGCACTCGAGAGCCGCGACCGCGCCGGCTACGTCGAGGTCCCTGCCCACCCCCGCCGCGGGTGCGAGCGCCGAGACCCCCAGTACCGGCTCCTCGACGCTCGCGGCGGCCAGTATCGCCATCGCCCCGCCGAAGCTGTAGCCGAAAATCCCTACTGAATCGAACTCCCCCGCGGCCCACCGGATCGCGTTTCTCGCGTCCTCGCGCTCGCCGTAGCCCTCGTCCCACTCGCCGTAGTCGAAACGCAGACACGCCACGTCCCGCTTGGAGAGCGCCGCGCTCACCGCTTTCAGCCGGGGATCGCCCCGGTGGCCGCGGTGCTGTGGATGGGGCGGGCAGGCGACGACCACGCGCTCGAAATCGCCGTCGAGCGTCCCCCGAACGTCCCGCACGCCCGGCAGAATCACGTCGGTCATACCGGTCGTTCGGCGGGGATATTTTTAAGGTCTGGGCCGCAACTACGGCCCATGGGAATACTCTCGCGGATGTCGTACGTCATCCGGTCGAAGGTCAACGCGATCCTCAATCGAACCGAGGACCCGCGCGAGACGCTCGACTACTCGTACGAGCAGATGCGCGACCGCCTGCAGGACGTCAAACAGGGCATCGCCGACCTCACCACGCAGAAAAAGCGCCTCGAGATGCAGAAACGCCGCCTCGAGGAGAACGTCGAGAAACACAACGAGCAGGCCCGCGAGGCCGTCGCCCAGGACCGCGACGACCTGGCCCGCCAGGCCCTCGAGAAGAAGAACACGAAGATGAACCAGATCGAGCAACTGGAGACGCAGATCGCCGACCTCCAGGAGAAACAGGACAATCTCGTCGAGCAGAAGAACGAACTCCAGGGCCGGATCGAGGAGTTCCGAACGAAAAAGGAGACGATGAAGGCCCAGTACGAGGCCAGCGAGGCCAGCGTCCGCGTCTCGGAGGCGATGACCGGCGCGGGCGACGAGATGGAGGACGTCTCGCGGGCCATCGAACGCGCCGAGGAGGAGACCGAGGACATGGAGGCCCGCGCGGCGGCGATGGACGAACTCCAGGACACGGGGGCGTTCGACGACGCGCTCTCGGACGAGGACAGCATCGACCGCGAACTCGCGGCCGGACGCACCGACAGCGAGGTCGAGGCCGAACTCGAGACGCTGAAGGGCGAGATGGGCAAGGAGACCGCCTCGGTCGAGGAGTCCGAGGAAACGGAGGGCGACGCGGAGGCGGACGTCGACGTCGAGGAGGAACTCGAATCGAGCGAGATCGACGAGGAGTTAGAGGAGATCCGCGACGAAGGCCGCTGAGGCCCGACCCATCGGCTGGCCGTCTTCGGGGAGCGGAACGTATGTCCGTAGCCGTCGAGTAGCCCCCGTATGGACCGGTCGGACGACAGCAAAGAGGACAGGTTGCAGGATCGGATTAGAGGCGGGCGGCCGATGCTCTGGTTTCTCGTCGACGGCAACCGAGCAGCCGTCGCGCTGTTGATGCTCGGGGCCGTGTACGTGCTGTTGATCGTTCTCGGCGAGTTCGCTCCCGGTTCGATACGCAACATCTTCGACCGGGCCTCGGTCGCCGGCCTGTTCACCCCGCTCGTCATCGCCATCGTCATGGGCGTGAGCATCGTCCTGACGTTCAACCAGATGATCCTCTCGCGGGAACTCGGCCCCCTCGGCGAGCAACGCGAGCGGATGAGCGAGGCGCTGACGTTCCGGGAGGACGCCGAGGAGGCCGTCGAGGGCGGGACCAGTCCGCCCGAGCCCTCGCTGTTCCTCCGGGGGCTCGTCGACGCGACCAGGGAGCCGGCGAACCGGCTCGTCGAGGCCGTCTCCGGGGTCGAAGAGTCGGTTCGGACCGACGTCACGGAGTACGGCGAGGACGTCCTCGAGGACGCAGAGCGCGTGAGCGCCGCCCTCGAAGGCGAGCAGTTCGGGGGGTTCGCCGTGGTCCGGGAGGCGCTCAACTTCAACTACTCGTGGAAGATCTACGCCGGACGCCGACTCCGGAACGACCACCGGGACGCCCTCCCGCCGGAGGCACGGGAGGCGCTCGACGACCTCCTCTCCGTCCTCGAGTTCTTCGGGCCGGCGCGCGAGCACTTCAAGACGCTGTACTTCCGCTGGGAGATCATCAACGTCTCGCGCGCGCTCGTCTATACGGCGCTTCCGGCGCTCGTGGTCGCGGCGTACATGCTTCTGGTGTTCGAACCCGACCCGATCGCCGGAACGACGGCGGGGCTCAACCACTCGCTTCTGTTCATCGGCGTCGCGTTCGCGGTCTGTGCGACGCCGTTCGTCATCTTCCTCGCCTACATCCTCCGGGTCGTGACGGTCGCGAAGTGGACGCTCGCCATCGGGCCGTTCATCCTCCGGGAGACCCAGCGGGGGAGCGACCTCGACTGGGAGTAGCCGCCGCCCCCTCAGTGTTCGGTCACGTCCGTCGACGCCGCGGTCCCCTCCCCCTCTTCCTTGCTCGGGACCATCGGCCCGATCGAGGCGGTCCGCCGGGTGACCGTCGCCGAGCGAAGCACGAACGCCGAGAGCAGCGCCAGCGGCGAGAGCACCACGAGGATCAGGGGGACGATCACCGTCGGCGCGACCTGCGGCGAGACCGTCAGCCCCCCGACGTCGCCGTAGAGCAGGCCGATGACGAGCGCCGCGAGGATCGCCGGGACCCCCAGATAGGTGATCAGCCGCGAGAGCCGCGAGAGTTCGCGCTCCATGTAGGTCGTCTTGAAGTGCGACCGCGTGACGTTGAACAGTTGGAGCGTTTCGAGCAGCTCGTCGAGGGCCTCGCCGGTTTCCTCGCCGATCTCCCCGGCGTGTTCGTTCCGCAGGAATCGGCCGGCGTAGATCTGCTGGGAGTCGTCGTAGTCGATGGTGAGCGAGACGGCGTTGAAGGTCCCGAAGTCGGCCTCGGCGAGGTTCTCCCGGGCGCGCGCCGCGGCCTCGGCGACGGTCTCGGCGTACGCGGTGATCTCCTCGCTTCGTTCGTCATCGCCGTCCTCGACGCTCCGTCTGAGACGGACCGCCCGCTCCTCGACTGCGCCCATCACGACCTCGAGCAGCGCGGTCGGCTCGGCGGGGCTCGCGGGGATCCCGGCCTTCTCCTCGACGTCCGCTCGAAGCTCCATGACGCCGTCCAACCGGTCGCGAAGCTCGCCCGCGGCGCCGAACTGCCGCGAGAGGATGAGCTGGTTGATCGTGATGACGATCGTGACGACGCTGAACGTGCCCGCGACCATGCCGTTGGCGAGGCGGTTGACCGAGTTCTCGTTCGTAAAGGCGATCACGCCCGTCGCCGTCAGCGCCGCGAGCACCGCCCCACAGCCCGCGAGGATGCCGGCGGTGATGACGAACCGATTCCCGTCGATGAGGACCCATCGCAGGGGTCCGCCTCCGGAGCCGACCGTCGAGTCCGCACGATCGTCACCCATGTATTCGACCTATCACGGCCGGGGAGTAAAAACGGCCACCCGGCAACGGCGACCCCGGCCGCAGGCGTGACGTATTTCGGTCGGCCGGCGGTACTCGGCGTATGGACCTCGGAGACGTTCGCCTGTGGCTGCTTCTCAAGCTCAACCGCTGGGCGCTCGCCGGCGCCGTTCTCGCGGTCGTCTTCGGCTCGCTCGTCGTGGCGACGATGGCCGACATCGGCCCGGTCCGGGCGTTGATCGCGAGCCACGACGCGCTCTGGTGGATCTTCTCGTCGTTCATCGGCGCGATCATCACGGGCGTGACGCTGGTGGCGACGATCGGCCAGCTCGTCCTCTCGCAGGAACTGGGTGCGGTCGGCGACCAGCGCGAACGCATGGAGGACGCCATGGAGTTTCGCAGCGACATCGAGGAGACGACCGACCTCGCGGTGAGCCCGCCCGAACCCGCCGCCTTCCTCCAGTTGCTCGTCGATCGAACCGAGACGCAGGCCGAGCGCCTGCGGGACGTGGTCGAGGACGAACGCGACGAGGAGCTCAGGGAGAAGATCGACGACTACGTCGACAACCTCGCCGAGAACGGCGACGAGGTGAGCGAGAGCCTCGAGGGGGCGCAGTTCGGCACGTTCGAGGTGCTCTGGGCGGCGTTCAAGTTCAACTACTCGTGGAAGATCTTCAGCGCCCGACGGATCAGAAACGACCACCGCGAGTCGCTCTCGGCGGAGGCCGAGGAGGCGTTCGACGACACCATCGAACTGTTGAAGCTGTTCGGCCCGGCGCGCGAGCACTTCAAGACGCTGTACTTCCAGTGGGAGCTGATCAACGTCGCCCGCGCGCTGTTGTACGTCTCGGTGCCCGCGCTGATCGTCGTCGGCGCCATCCTGATGAACGTCGGCCCGGGGTCGTTTCCCGGCCGGACGTTCGGCGTCGACAACCTCGTCTGGGTCGCCGCCTTCGGCTTCACCGTCGGCGTGACGCCGTTCGTGATCCTGCTGTCGTACGTCCTGCGGATCATGACGCTCGCGAAGCGGACGCTCGCGATGGGACCGTTCATCCTCCGGGAGGCCGAACGCGAGGAGGACATCGACTGGTCGTAGCCGGTCGGGTTCGCGGACGCGGCCGACTTTCTCGCGCCCGACGATCGAATCCACACGCTTTTTCGAGCGCTCCGCTACCGTCACGTCATGAGCGACGAGCCCGACGACACGATGCGCGAGCGGACGGAGGGGAGCGGCCTCCGGCTGTGGGTGTTGATGCGCCTGAACCGCTACGCGCTCGCCGGGGCGGTCATGCTCGGGGTCTTCGTCACGATCGTGCTCCTCGGGTTCGTCGGGATGAACCCGCTTCGCGTGCTCTCGGTTCAGGACCCGGACGCGATCCAGACGCTGTTCAGCTCGATGATCGGGCCGATCATCACGGGCGTGACGCTGGTGGCGACGATCGGCCAACTCGTCCTCTCGCAGGAGCTGGGTGCGGTCGGCGACCAGCGCGAACGCATGCAGGACGCCATGGAGTTCCGCCGCGACATCGAGTCCAAGACCGATCTGGACGTCAGCCCGCCCGAACCGGCGGCGTTCCTGCGCGAACTCGTCGCCGGAATCGAGGACCACGCCGAAGACCTCCGGGACGAGGTGGCCGACGAGCGCGACGAGAAGCTCAAAGAGCGCGTCAACGAGTACGTCGACGCGCTGGACGAACACGCCGAAACCGTCCGAGAGAAGATCGAGGACACCCAGTTCGGCACGTTCGACGTGATGTGGGCCGCGCTGGATTTCAACTACTCGTGGAAGATCTTCCAGGCACGGCAGATCCGCGACGACCACGGCGAGTCGCTCTCGGCGGAGGCCGACGAGGCCCTCGACGACATGATCGTCTCCCTGCAGTTCTTCGGCCCGGCGCGCGAGCACTTCAAGACGCTGTACTTCCAGTGGGAGCTGATCAACCTCTCGCGGGCGCTGTTGTACGCCGGGCCGCCGGCGCTCGTCGTCGTCGCCGCGATGATCATGTACGTCGAGCCCTCCTCGGTGACGGGGACCGTCCTCGGGATCGAGCGCCTCACGCTGCTGGTGAGCGGGGCGTTCGTGCTCACGCTCGCGCCGTTCGTGCTCCTGATCAGCTTCGTCCTCCGGATCGCCACCGTCGCCCAGCGCACGCTCGCGATGGGGCCGTTCATCCTCCGGGAGTCGAGTCGCGACGCCGACAGCGACGTCTGAGACGGACGAGCGCGACCGACGGGGCGATCACCGACGGGGCGCGTACGACCTGCCGGCACTACACTGAAACGGCCGCGGCGTCTCCTATCGCGTGTGATGACGCTGCTGATGCGGACAGGACGAGGTGAAACGCGACGATGACGCGGCAGTGCGCCTCTCGACGGCGATTCCTCGCGCTCGCCGGCACCACGACGAGCGCCGCGGTCGGCCTCGCGGGCTGTCTCGGATCGGGGTCGGGGTCGACGGGCCAGCCCGCATACGAGTCCGGCGACGTGCCCGACGACATCGACGGCGAGGAGCGGACGACCCAGGAGACGACCGCGGCCGAGGCCGCGGCCGAGGTGACGCCGCGGGACGACCTCGCCCCGCTCGACGGTCTCTCGATCGAAGATCACGAGTTCGTCTTCGAGAGCGGCTACGCCGGGTCGACGGTGCAGGGGACCGTCGAGAACACGAGCGGCGAGCGGGTCGGGACCGCGGAGGTCCGCGTGCGGGTCTACAACTCCGACGACCAGGTGCTCGGGCTGTATCTCGACTCCACGGGCGACCTCGACGGGGGTGCGGAGTGGAGCTTTCAGGTGATCCTGCTCGAATCCCCGGCCGACATCGCCGACTACGACATCACGGTCGTCGGCCTCCCCGACTGACGCGGCGGAACGGGCCAGCGAAGCCGATGAGGTAAGGACGCGGGGGCCGATGGGGACCGTATGGACGACCGACCGAACGCGACGGAACCCGCGCGAATCCCGGACGCCACCGACGGACCGAGCCGATGAGCGACCTCACCGACCGGGTCCGTCGCTCGCTGGAGGACGCGACCCGACGCGAGTTCGACCGGCGCGTCGAGACGCAGGCGGCGTTCCTCCGCGAACAGCTCGATTCGGGGGCGCTCGACAACGGCGACTTCGCGGTCGGTCTCGAACTCGAGGCGTACGCGACGGACGCCGACGGACGCCTCGTGGCGGTGCCCGAGCGCGTCCTCGGGATCGAGGGCTGTGCCGGGGAGCTCGGTCGGCACAACGTCGAGATCAACACCCCGGCGACCCTCCTCGACGGGGCGGGACTCGACGACCAGACGCGGGCGCTCCGCGGACGGCTCGCCGAGGCGAGACGGGCCGCCCGAACCGCGGATCGACGGCTCGTCCTCGACGCGATGTGGACGGTCCCGCCCGACGAGGGGAGCAGGGAGTACCTCGCGGCCGTTGAGGAGCGCGACGGGGTGGTCCTCGCGGCGAACATGCGCCCGTCGCCCCGGTACCACGCGCTGGACAACGCGATCCTCGCCGAACGCGGCGGCTCGATCGACGTCGACCTCCCCGGGCTCGAACTGTCGCTCCCCACGATCCTCGTCGAGTCGCTCGCGACCTCGATGCAGCCACACCTCCAGATCCCCCGCGCCGAGGCGTTTCCCGCGTACTACAACGCCGCGATCCGGACGATGGGGCCGGTGCTCGCGCTCGCGACGAACTCCCCGTTCGCCCCCGCGGACCTGTATCCGGCGGTCGAGGGGACCGACGCCCACGCGCTCGTCGACGCGACGTACCACGAGCTTCGTGTGCCCGTCTTCGAGCGCGCGATCAACGTCGACGAGGAGGGAAAGGTCCGGTTTCCGGGCGACGTCGAGTCGGCGGCCGACGTGATCGACCGGATCGCCGCCGATCGGACGCAGGCGCCGTTCCTCTCCGAGTGGACCAGGGAGACGAACGACGAGTACACCGACCGGTTCCCGGAGTTCGAGCACAAACGCGGCACCTACTGGCGGTGGCTCAGGGGCGTGATCGGCGGCCAGCCCATCGACGGGGCGAACGACGAGCGCTCGCTGCGCATCGAGTACCGCCCGCTGCCCACCCAGCCCAGCGTCGAGGACACCGTCGGGCTGCAGGCGCTCGTCGCCGGTCTGCTCCGGGGGCTCGTCGCGACCGACCACCCCCTCGCGACCCTCGGATGGGACGACGCGAGAGAGGGCTTCTACGACGTCGTCAGGGACGGGTTCGACGCCGAGGTGATCTGGATGACCGCCGACGGGGAGCCGACGAGCGATCCGGGTGCGGTCTACGGGGAGCTGTTCGACGTCGCCCGCCGGGGTCTGCGCGACTCGGGCGTGTCGCGCTCTGCGGTCGAGGGGTACCTCGCGCCAATCGAGCGGCGCGTCGAGCGGGAGACGACGCCGAGTCGCTGGAAGGTGGCCCGCGTCCGCGATCGGATCGACGACGGGGCGGACCTCCGGGAGGCGATCCGGGGGATGCAACGCGAGTACGTCGAGCGGGCGGGCGAGCCGTTCGTCGCGTGGTCCTAACCGACTACTCGGCGGGTCGAGCGCCCGTCCCCCGATCGATCTCCGAGAGGTCGATCCGTCCGCCGGGCATGGCGACGCCCGCGTAGGGGTCCTCCGCGAGCAACAGCGAGCCGTCGAGGTCGGCGTAGTCCAGAAGCGGCGCGAACCCACAGGCGGCGGCGATCGAGGCGTTCGACTCGGTCATACAGCCCAGCATCGTCTCCAGCCCGTGGGCGCGCGCCGCCGCGAACATCGCCCGAGCCTCGCGCAGGCTCCCGCACTTCATGAGCTTGACGTTCGCGATGTCGGCGATCTCGGCGACCCGTGGGATATCGGACAGCGTCACGCAGGACTCGTCGGCGGCGATCGGAAGTTCCGAACGCTCGCGGACGAAGCGCATTCCCTCGGGGTTCTCGGCGGGAACGGGCTGTTCGACGAACTCGACGTCGTACGCCGCGAGCGCCTCGATCTTCCGGACCGCCTCGCGCGGCGACCACGCCTCGTTCGCGTCGACCCGGATCGTGGCGTCGGGCGCTTCGTCCCTGACGGTCTCGATGATCTCTTCGTCCCTTCCCGTCCCGAGTTTGATCTTCAGCGTCGAGTAGCCCCGCTCGCGGGCGGTGGCGGTCTTCTCGCGCATCGTCTCAATTTCGTCGATCCCGATGGTGTAGGAGGTTTCTACCACCTCCTCGGGATCCAGCCCCCAGTACCGGTACAGCGGGAGGTCGAGCCGTTTGGCAACCAGGTCGTGCAGCGCGATCGACACGGCACACCGGGCGGCGGGGTTCAGGTTCACCCGCTCTCGCATCCGGCGCTCGATCCGCGCCAACTGGTGGGGGTCGCCCATGTCCTCGACGACCTCCAGGAGAGTGGGTAAGACGGCCTCGACCGTCTCGACCGTCTCGCCGTAGTGGGCCGAGGGTGCGGCCCCGCCGATTCCGACGAGATCGCCGTCGCTCACGCGAACGACTACGTTCTCCGCCGTCTCGGTCGTCCCCCGCGAGATCGTAAACGGGAACTCGAGCGGCAGCGAGACGCGCTCGAACGCCGTCTCGAGGCTCACAGAAGCGCCTCCAACACCTCGTCGCTCTCGAACCGGACGGGGTCGGTCGCTGGCACGCCCAGGTCGGCGGCGTACTCGTCGACGGCGTTGCGGGCGGGCCCGTCCTCGACGATGTCCATCGTGTTGAGCGCGCCCGCGGCGACCTCCGTTTCGTGGACCGGCGCGGCGAGCCCCTCGTAGAGGTCGATGTAGGTCTCGACCGGCGGGATCGAAAAGTCCTCGTAGCCGTGGATCGCCTCGCGGCCGGCGGCGTGACAGAGCACCAGCGAGTCGGGCATCGATCCGTGGAGGATGCCGCAGGTGACCGCCGAGTAGGCGGGGTGGATGATCGTCCCCTGGCCCTCGACGAACAGGTAGTCGTGCTCGTCGCCCTTCTCGACGATCATCTCCTCGACCGCGCCGGCGGTGAAGTCCGAGACGACGCGATCGATCGGGTTGCCCCACCCCTCGATCATGATCCCCGTCTGTCCCGTCGGGATCACGGCGGCGTCGATCCCCTGCTCTTGGGCCGCACGTGCGAGTTCCATCGAGACGGTCATCTTCCCCACCGAACAGTCGGTTCCGACCGTCAGGATCACCTCGGCGTCGACTTCGTGGGCGATCCCACGACTCACGGTGAGGTCCTCGTCGGGTTTTCGGACGTCCCACAGTTCGCAGTCGTTCTCCGCGGCGAGTTCGACGAACTCGGGGTCCTCCGAGAGGAAGTAGTGCAGTCCCGAGATCACGTCACAACCCCTCGAGAGGGCGTTCTCGACGTCCTCGCGCCAGCTCTCGTCGAACCCCCCGCCGATCGGAGCGATTCCGATCAGGAGGGCGTCGGCCTCCTCGACGTCGGCCATGCCCGAGACGATGGGGGCGTCCGGGACGCCCGGCAGGTACTCGTTGACCCGCCCCCCGGCCCGGTCGCGGTCCAGCACGGCGGTCACGTCGTACTCGCCGTACCGGATGACGCCGACGGCGGTCTTCGCGCGCTCGGGGAACTTCTCGTGTGCGAGAACTGCGACTTGCATACCGGAGGGAGGCACAAGGGGATGTTAACCCTTTAGATGCCGACCGCGCCGCGGGGCGTCCCCGGCCGTCCCGTCCGGTACGGCACACCTGTCTCTCATTCTATCAGTATCGGAACGTATACCCCTATCCATTCCGTAAGTTATCGTATGATCTCCCTCTTCTTGGCGCTGGGCATGTTGGCGGCGGTGTTCGTCGGGTTCAACATCGGCGGGTCGTCGACGGGTGTCGCGTGGGGACCGTCGGTCGGTGCGCGGATCATCGACAAGACGGCGGCCGCGGCGCTCATGACGTTCTTCGTCTTCTTCGGCGGGTGGACGGTCGGGCGCAACGTGATCGAGACCCTCGGCGGCGAGGTCGTCCCGCAGACGGTCTTCACGATCGAGGCGAGCATCGTCGTCCTCTTCTTCATCGGGCTCGGGATGCTCCTGGCCAACGTCTACGGCGTGCCGGTCTCGACCTCGATGACGGCCGTCGGCGCGATTTCGGGCCTCGGATTGGCGACGGGGACGCTCGACATGGAGGTGCTGGGCGGAATCGTCGTCTGGTGGATGGTCGCGCCGATCGTCGGGTTCTGGTGTGGGGCCGTCGTCGGCCGGTATCTCTACCCCTACCTCGACCGAAAGGTCGCCCTCGAGCAATCGGAGGGGCCCCTGCTCGTCCTCGACCGAACGGGAACGGTCCCGAAACCGGCGCTGGGACCCGGAACGACGCCGAAGGAGGCCGCAAGCACCACGATCGTCGTCGCCATCGCCTGCTACATGGCGTTCAGCGCGGGCGCGAGCAACGTCGCCAACGCCGTCGCGCCGCTCGTAGGGGGCGGCCTCGTCGGCGTCGAGGGAGGGGTCGTCCTCGGGACGGTCGCGATCGGGCTGGGAGCCTTTACGATCGCACGCCGGACGATGGACTCGGTCGGCAACGACCTCACGGCGCTGCCGCTTCTGGCGGCGATGATCGTCATGGTCGTCGCCGCGAGCATCACGACGTTCCTCTCGTGGCTCGGCATTCCGATCAGCCTCGCGATGGCGACGGTGATGTGCATCGTCGGCCTCGGGTGGGGACGGGCCACGCGGGTGGCGACCGCGCGGGACCTCGTGCGGGGCGACGTCTCGACGGACATGTCGGTCGACGCGATCACGGCCGAGACGGCCGAGGAGATCCCGCGGGTCGGCGAGGAGGACCCCGAGGACCTCGAGGGCGTCCAGCGGCTGTTCGACGAGTCGGCCGTGATCCGGTTCGTCTCCTTCTGGATCATCGGGCCGTCAACGGCGACGATCCTCTCGTACATCGCGTTCGTCCTCCTGCCGATCGCGGGGACGCCGTGACTCGCCGTCCCGGATTTATCGTCCCCCGGCGCGTAGGGTGGGCATGATCGCTCGCGTCCTCGTCGCGATGGACGGTTCGGAGATGGCCGAGAAGGCCCTGGAGTTCGCCCTCGACGCCTACCCCGACGCCGAGATCACCGTCCTGACCGTCGTCGGCGCCCCGACGTGGTTCATGGGGGAGGCGACCGGGTTGGCGCTGGCCGACGACCCCCAGCAGGCGGCGGCCGAGCGCGCACGGCCGGTCTTCGAGCGCGCCCGCGCGCTCGCCGCCGAGCACGACGCCGAGATCGACACGACCGTCGCCCTCGGACCGCCCGCCCGGACGATCGTCGAGCGGGCCGACGCCTTCGACGTCGTCGTACTGGGCGGACACGGACGCGACCTCTCCTCGCGCGTTCTGCTCGGGAATATCGCCGAGACGGTCGCCCGCCGGTCGCCGGTCCCGGTCACGGTCGTCCGGTAGATCGACGACGCGGTCCCGCGTAACCCGCTTTCGAACCCCACGACCGGATCGAATCGAACGACGGCGGTCCTGTACGCTTTTACTCGTTTCCTCCCTATGGGTACGAGATGACTCTCTCGCGTTCGTCCCTCCTCGATATCGCTTCCTTCTTGCAGGCGGCGGCCGAGATCCCCGCCCTCACGGCGGGGATGCTCGTCGTCTTCGGGATCGTCCTTCTCGCGCTCGCGCTCTTCATCACCGCGCCGGTGCCGATCGACGTCACCGCGATCGCGGTGATGGTGGCGTTGATCGTCCTCGAACCGTGGACGGGGATCGGGCCCGCAGATGGCGTCTCGGGCTTCGCGAGTTCCGCGACGATCACCGTCCTGATGATGTTCGTCCTGAGCGAGGGGATCCGGAAGACCGGCCTCGTCCAGATCGTCAGCGCGAGGATCTCCGCATTCGCCGGCGACGACGAGCGAAAGCTTCTGGGGTCGATCATCGGCGTCTCCGGCCTGTCATCGGGCTTCATCAACAACACCCCGGTGGTCGCGATCATGATTCCGATGGCGAGCGATCTGGCCCGCCGGGTAACGGTCTCGCCCTCGCGATTCATGATCCCCCTCTCGTTTGCCTCGATGATGGGCGGGATGCTGACGCTGATCGGCACCTCGACGAACATCCTCGCGAGCGACGTCTCGGCGCGTCTGATCGGTCGTCCCTTCTCGATGTTCGAGTTCACGAGCCTCGGCGCGCTCGTCCTCGTCGTCGGCTCGCTCTACCTGCTCGTCGCCGCTCCACGACTGTTGCCCGACCGGCTTCCCGCCGAGGGCGAACTCACCGAGGAGTTCGAGATGGCCGATTACCTCACCGAGGTGGTCGTCCGCGAGGACTCGCCGTTCGTCGGGCGCACGGTCCGGGAGGCGATCGAGGGCGAGGAGTTCGAGTTCGACCTCGTCCAGCTAGTCCGGGACGGCGAGGTGTTCGGCGAGCCGCTGGCCCAGAAGACGATCAGACCCGGCGACGTCCTCGTGGTGCGCACCGGCCGGGACACCGTGGTCGACATCATCGACGTCGAGGGGGTCGACCTGCTCCCGCACGTCGCCTTTACCGACGCCGACCTGGCCGCGGACGGAGCGGACAGAACCGAGCGCGGGACCGAGCAGGACCTCGTCGAGGTGATGATCCCGCCCGACTCCTCGCTGGTCGGCGAGACGCTCTCGAGTGCGAACTTCCGCGATCGCTACGACGCGACCGTGCTCGCGCTCCGCCGGGGGCCGACGGTGCTCCATCGCCGGATGGACCACGTCGAACTGCGCGGCGGCGACACCCTGCTCGTCCAGGCCAGCCGCGGCTCGATCGAGCGACTGGGCGCGAACCGCGACTTCGTCGTTGGGAGCGAGGTCGCCCGCGCCGAGTACCGCCGCTCGAAGCTCCCGATCGCGCTCGCGATCGTCGCCGCCGTCGTCGCGGTTGCCGCCCTCGATCTCTATCCGATCCTCGTCACCTCGATGGCCGGTGCGGTCGCGATGGTCGCGACCGGCGTCCTGCGACCCACCGAACTCTACGACGCCATCGACTGGTCGGTGATCTTCATGCTCGCCGGGCTGATCCCGCTCGGGATGGCGATGGAGCGCACCGGCGCGGCGGCCTTCCTCGCGGGGCACGTCGTCGCGAACACGACCGCGTTCGACGCCGTGGTCGTCCTCGGGGTGTTCTACCTGTTCACGGCGCTGATAACGAACGTCGTCAGCAACAACGCCAGCGTCGTGCTCATGATCCCCGTCGCGGTCGACGCCGCGAACCGGATCGGCGCCAACGAGTTCTCGTTCGTGCTGGCGGTCACGTTCGCGGCCTCCTCCGCGATGCTCACCCCCATCGGTTATCAGACCAACCTCATGGTCTACGCCCCCGGCGGCTACCGGTTCGCCGACTTCGCGCGCGTGGGCGCTCCCCTCCAACTGATCCTCGCGGTCGTCACCACGCTGGGGATCGCCCTCATCTGGGGCGTCTAGAGCCGGTAGAGTCGAGCGGTGAAGAAGTCTCGAAACGCGCTCTCTAGGGCGTCCTCGGGGTCTCCCGTCGCGTCGACCGCCCGCGTGACGTCGGCGTCGAACTCCTTTAAGAGGGTGCGCTGGCCGACGACGATCAGTCGGTCGGCGTCGCGGTCGGCCAGTGCGTCTCCGCACTTCTGGAGGTGGGCTTTCACCTGATTGTCCCGACGGCGCTCGAAACGACCCTGCGAGAACCCGCCCTTCGAGTGGTCGCCCTTCACGTCGCTCTCGAAGGCGCGAACCGACTCGCGTTCCGTTCCGCGATACTCGCCCATCGCGAAGAGGTCCGAGCGAACGAGCGCGAACGCGAACTCGCCCTCCGGGAGGAACCAGCCGTACTCGAGGTCGACCGTGTCGCCCCACGTCCAGAACGGATCGGGCGCGAGCGGGGGCGTCAGGGTGACGCTCACGAGGCCGGCGTCGTCGGCCACCGCGAGGCAGGGTTCGGCCCGCGCGAGCAGCGGGGCGCGCTCGCCGAACGCCGCCTCGCCCGCCGCGGGGACCTCGCCGTCGACCATCGCGGTCAGCACGCCCTCTTCGCCGGTTCGAAAGCTGTCGAGGCGGTCGAGGACCTCCCGGAGGCGCTCCCCGCGGAGGGTCTCGACCCCGCGGAACTCGAGATCCGACTCCTCGTCGATCCGTTCGAGGCGTCCCTCCAGGTCGCTGATCCTGTCCTCGAGGCGGTTCTCGCGCTCTTGTGCCTCCTGTCTCTCGCGGACGGCCTCGCGGCGGCGCTCGCGCTCGGCCTCGAAGCGCTCCTCGAGGCGGTCGCGTTCCTCCCGTAGCTCCTCGATGCGTTCCTTGAGTTCGGTCCGGCCGAGCAACCCGTCGAGCATACCGGTGGGCGGCGGCGGGCCGGCTTTTATCTTCCGGCCCGACCGGCAGAAACGATGTCCAGGAGCTGGGAGGCGCGGTCCGCCTTCGCCAGCAACACCTCGCGGGGGGCCGGTAGCGTGTCGACGTAGCCGGGGTCGAGCCCCTCGCGGGGGACCAACAGCGTGTGTTCGGGCACGCCGTCCTCGCCGTGGACGGCGAAGTGGCGCTGGGCGAGCTTCATCACGAGCGGGAGGTCGAGGCGCTCTACGCCCTCGCCGGTGGCGTAGAGCTGCTCGTTGACTCGCTCGTGGTGATCGCGGCGCAACACCGCGTGCTCGCCGTCGTACGGCTCGACGAACAGCCGCCCGACGTAGTAGCTGCGGGAGAACGTCTCAAACATGCTATTCGGTAACACGTTCGCCGCGCGAGGATATAACGGTTGTGGGACATGTTTATGTCGAACCGCGAGTCGAGGACAGCGGTACGGCTTTAGGGGTGGCACCCCCGCCCACGAACGATGCTCCCCCGGCGGCACGCCCGCTACTACCTCGAGAACGCCCCCAGTCTGGTCTGGTTGCTGGGCGTCAACGTGCTCGCGATGCTCGTCGGCGTGCGTTTCTACGTCGAGACCATGCCCGCGGTCCCGACGTTCCTGTGGCCCTTCTACCTCGACTCGCCGGCCGCGCTCTTTCTGGCGACGCTCTCGCTCGTGACGCTGCTCGGGAACCTCGGGAACCCGCTGGACGAGGTCCCGCAGAACCGCGCGCTCGCGTACCTCCACACGCTCGCGTTCGTCTGGCTCGTCAAGTACGGCCTGTGGACGTTCCTCGCGCTCAACCTCGGCTTCTCTGCCTACTTTCCCGACCTCTACGACTACTGGTTCATCGTCCTCACCCACCTGGCGTTCGTCCTCGAAGCCTACCTGATACCGCACTACGGGCGAACCACGAGGGGGGCACTCGGCCTCGCGCTCGCGGTGCTTCTGGCCAACGACGTCCTCGATTACGTTCTGGGGTATCACCCGCCGCTTCGCTACGACCCCGGACTCGTCCTCGCGCTCGCGACCGTCGGCCTCTCGTTCGTTTCGGTGTGGCTCGCCGCGCGGGCGTTCGACAGGCTGGAGCCTGCACCTGCAAGCCGGTAATGTGGAAACGGAGACACGCTTTTCAGTCCCCGTCGCTTAGCGTTCGAATAGATGGACTCCGCGGCGTTGCTGGATCTCCTCGGGAACGAAAACCGGCGGCGGATCCTGCGTCTCCTCTCGCACAAACCCTGTTACGTCACGGAGATCTCCGAGTACCTCGGCGTCAGCCCCAAGGCGGTGATCGACCACCTCCGAAAGCTCGAGGAGGCGGGGGTGGTCGAGAGCCGGGTCGACGACAAACGCCGAAAGTACTTCCACATCGCGCGCAACCTCCGGCTGGAAGTGAGCGTCTCGCCCTACGGCTTCGCCTCGAAGAGCGCCTATCCCGCGAGTTCCAGCCTCGACATGACGAGTTCCTGTTCTCACCTCTCGATCAACGTCGCCGTCAGCGACGGCGGGGACGTCTGCGATCTGGCCGGCGAGTTGCGAACCCTCGAGGAACTCGAGGACGAACTCTCGCTCGCCCAGCGCTGGGTCCAGGGCCGCATCGCCGAGGCCCACGAACGCATCAGCGAGGCGATCGGCGACGCCGAGAACAGCCGGCTGTACGCCGCGGTCCTCTCGGCGATCGAGGGCGGAGCGACGGACGCCGAGACGATCGCCCGCGAGGCCGGCCTGCCCACGCCGGTCGCGGAGGACGCCCTCTCGGTGCTCGCCGACAACGGGATCGTTCAGCGGACCGAGAAGGGCTGGGCGCTCGACTAGAGGTCGCGGGTCAGCCCGTCGCGGAGGTCCGAGCCGAGGTAGGCCCCGAGCGCGCCGACCACGAGGCCGAGACCGGCCCCGAGCGCCGCGATCGGCAGGCCGCTGCCGACGACCATCCAGACGAGGTAGTCGAACGCCGTCGAGAGCCCCAGTACCGCCGCACCCGCCGTTCCCGCCTCGGCCATCGGACGGTGTTCGCTCGCGACGCCGAGGACGAACGCGCCGACGAACGCGCCGAGCACGCCGCCGGCGACCGGCAGCGTCGCCCCGCCGACGAGCGTCCCCGCGGCGACGAGCGCGAGCGCGAGGAGAAAGCGCCGCGGCGAGAACAGCGTGCCGGCCCGCTCGCGGATCCGGGTGCCCCTCGAAGCGGACTCGCCGATGTCGACCTCGTGGTCCACGGGACGGGTCTCGGTCAGTTGGTCGGTTCGTTCCGCCATACACACGCTCGTTTCCGTAGGAGCAAGGACCTTTCGACGGGGTCGGCCGAACGGATGCATTGAAGTCCGCTCGTCGGGAACCCAACTCCATGAACGCAGGCGACCGCGTCCGCGCGAGGCGGGCCGACACGACGTACGAGGGGGTCCTCCTGCCCTCCTCGAGCGAGGAGCACCTCGTCCTCAAACTCGACGGGGGGTACAACGTCGGGGTCGAACGCGAGCACGCGGAGGTCGAGGTGCTCGACCCCGGGGTCTACGAGATCGGCGGCGAGAGCGAGGGCGACAGCGAGGTCGCGTTCGACGACGACCTCCCCACCGTCTCGCTGATCTCGACGGGAGGGACGATCGCCTCGACCGTCGACTACCGAACCGGGGCCGTCACGGCGCAGTTCGACGCCGAGGACGTCCTTCGGGCCGTTCCGGACCTCGCGGGGCTCGCGAACTACCGCGGGCGCGTGGTCGCGAACATCCTCTCGGAGAACATGACGCCCGAGATCTGGCGGGACCTCGCTCGCGCGGTCTTCGAGGAGATCGAGGCCGGCGCCGACGGCGTGGTAGTCATGCACGGCACCGACACGATGCAGTTCTCCGCGAGCGCCCTCGCCTTCATGCTCGACACCCCCGTTCCGGTCGTGTTCACGGGCAGTCAGCGCTCGGCGGATCGGCCCTCATCCGACAACGTGATGAACGCGGTCTGTGCGGTCGAGGCCGCCAAGAGCGACCTCGCGGAGGTGCTCGTCTGCATGCACGCCACCGAGTCCGACGACCGGTGTGCGCTCCATCGCGGGTCCCGGGTCCGGAAGAACCACACCTCTCGGAGGGATGCCTTCGAAACCGTTGGACGAAAGCCCCTCGCGGAGATCGACTACGGGAGCCGCGAGATCACGGTCCGTCGTGAGCACGCGACGCGGGGCGAGCGCGATCCGGCGCTCTCTCCCGACCTCGAAGCCGACGTCGAACTCCTGAAATACACGCCCGGAACGGGGCCCGAGGCCCTTTCGATCGCCGAGGACAGCGCGGGCCTCGTGATCGAGGGCACGGGACTTGGCCACGTCCACACCGACTGGATCCCCCGGATCGAGGAGTTGGTCGAATCGGGGACGCCGGTGGTGATGACCAGCCAGTGCATCGAGGGTCGAGTCTGTGACCGGGTCTACGACACCGGTCGAGACCTCCTCGAGGCGGGCACCATCGAGGCCGGCGACACCCTGCCCGGTACTGCCAAGGTCAAACTGATGTGGGCGCTCGCGAACGCCGAGTCGGTCGCCGAAGTGGACGAAACGATGCGGACGGACCTCGCGGGCGAACTCACCGAGCGATCCGTGCCATGGAGTTGAGGGAAGCACGACAGGAAGACCACGAGGCGGTCGCGACCTTCACCCGCGAGACGTGGCCCGACCGGGAGAGTGGCGATTACATCCCCGAGGTCTACCCCGAGTGGATCGAGGGCGAGGACAGACACACCCTGGTAGTCGATGCGGGCGACGACATCGCGGGAATCGTCCAGTGCGTGTTGCTCTCCGCGGACGAGGCCTGGTGCCAGGGGATGCGCGTCAACCCCGAGTTTCGGGGAGCGGACGTCTCGAAACGGCTGAGCTACGGGGCGTTCGACTGGGCGCGCGAGCGGGGCGCGCTCGTCGCGCGCAACATGGTCTTCTCGTGGAACGCTGTCGGACTCGGCCAGTCCCGATCCGTGGGGTTCGACCCCGTCACCGAGTTCCGCTGGGCGCATCCCGAGCCGAATCCCGACGCCGAACCCGTCCTCGAAACCGTCGCCGATCCGGCCGCCGCGTGGCGTGCGTGGGCCGAGGGCGACGCCCGCGAGCACCTACGAGGGTTGGCGCTGGACGCCGACGAGTCGTGGGCGGTGCGCGAACTCACGCGGGCGGACCTCGAACGCGCGGCCGAGGAATCGTCGGTCCTCGCCGTTCGGGACGACGGCCTGCGGGGAATGGCCTACCGGAGTCGGACCTACGAGCGCGAGCAGGAGGGCGAAACGGAACGGTGGGCGGAGTACGGCGTCGGCTCCTGGGAGGACCTCCCGGCCGCCCGCGCGCTGTTCGCCGCGATCGCCCGCGACGCCGCCGCGGTCGGCGCGGACCGAACACGGGTGTTGATCCCCGAGACCCCCCGTGCGGTATCGGACGCCGCCTACGCACGCGTCGGGGTCGCCGACGAACCCGACTTCGTGCTGGGCGCGGACCTCACCGCTGCCCGGACCCGCCGCTGACGGGCGGAAACAGCGCGAGTTCGTCGCCCGCCTCGAGTTCCGTCTCCAGCCCCGACTCCTGTGTGAACACGTTCGAGCCGTTGCGAAGCAGGTTGATGTGATCCTCGAGTTCGCCCTCGTCGTCGAGCACGCGTTCCTCGAGTTCCGGGTGGGATTCGAGCAGCGCCTCCAGCGCCTCCCCGACCGTGTCGCCGGGCCCGGCGTCGACCGCGATCCGTTTCCCGCCCGCTAGCTCCGCCAGGTCGGCGAAGAGTTTCCACTCCATACCCGTACTCGCCACCCGGGCCGAATGAGCGTTCCGCTCGCCCCCTCGTCACACGCCACCACGCCACATTATGTGGTTATATAACACACTTACGCATTATCCGATATATGGACTAGGTTTATATTGGATGGCAGACAGCATTCGGGTATGAGCACGGCAACACTCACTCACGACCGCACCGAGATCCCGACCGAAATCGAATCAGCCGGTTCGAAACTCGTCTACCTCTACCTGCACACCGCCGGCGAGGCCACCATCGAGGAACTGCAGTCCTCGCTCGGCATGAAACAGCTCGCGCTGTTCCCCGTCCTCGATACGCTCTCGAGCGAGGGGTTCGTCGCCCGCGAGGGCGAGCGCTACGCCGTCGCGGCCTGATCGAGCACGTAGACGACCTCGCCTTCTTCGAGTCGGCGGTCGGGATCTGGCAGCGCCTCGAACCGCTCGCCGCCGACCGCCAGCACGACGCCCTCGTGTTCTCTTACCCGGGTTCCCGCCAGCGCCGCGTCGGCGCGGCGCTCGTTCACGCCCGACCGGAACAGCGCGCGTGCGCTCCGTTCGGCGCCGTTTCCCTCCGCCAGCGTCACCAGCCGGTACTCTCCGGGGGGAAGCGGCGTCAGGGACGATTCGAGGGCGACGGTGGCGGCCTCGTCGCTCGCGTCCCGGAGTTCGCCCGTCGCGACCCGCTCGCCCTCGCGCCAGAGTTGGACCGTGTCGCCGGGGCTCGCACCCGGGGCCGGATCGGCGTGGATCGCGAGCGCGGCCGTTCCCGGCGCGAGGCGCGGGCCGAGCCCCGACGCACGTAACCCGACCGCGAGGTCCGTCACCGTTCCATCCGTGCCGATCTCGCAGTCGACGTGGCCGATCCCGTGGTCGTCGGCCAGCCGGGTTTCGAGGCGCTCGTGGAGCTCCGCGACGGTCAGCCCCCGCGGGAAGACGAGCGTCGCGCCCGCTAGCTCCTCTTTGGTCTCCTCGGGAATCGGCTCGTAGCCCGGCGCGTCCTCGACCGTCGCCGGGAGCGTGACGGTGATCACGCGCCCGACGGCCTTCACGAGCGGGCTGACCTCGCCCTCGACCGAGCGTGCCCCCGCGAGCACCGAGGAGTTCGCCGCGAGCCGATCGCCCACCCGCCGCCCGACGTCGGCCGCCCCCGCGCTCGCGGCGAACGCGAGGACGTTGCGCACCGCACGCGTCGTCGCGAGCGGATCGGTTCCGGTGTCGACGTACTGGGTCAGCGCGACGACCGTGTTGAGCCAGACCGCGACCGCGCTCAGCCCGACGAGCACGCCCAGCCGCGCGGGCATCGTCTCCCGGGCGTAGAGGCGGTAGCCCGCCGCGACCGTCCCCGTGACCGCCCCCGAGAGGACCGCCAGGCCGAGGACGCGGACGGCGATCGAGACCAGGGTCCCGACCTCCGTCTGGAACGGGATCACGCGACCACCTCCGGACCGTCGTCCGGCGTAATCGCGCTCACTCCGTTCACGCGACCACCTCCCGAAGCCCCCGCAGCGCGTCGGGGGTGCCGACCGCGAGCAGTTCCTCGCCCGCCCGGACGCGGACGGGTCCGTCGGGCACCCGTAGCCCGGCGGGTCCACGCACCGCGAACACCTGTGCGCCGGTCTCGCTCCGAAGGGCCGTCGGATCCACAGTCCGCGAGCGCACGGACTCGAGCGTTCGAACCCGTAGCCCGGCCGCCTTGAGCCGGGCGAGCAGGTCCCGCCCGTTCGCCTCCCCGAGGACGGCGACCCGGACCTCCTCGGCCGCGAGCACCGCCTCGACCTCGCCCGGCGAGACGGCGACGGTCAGCCGTCTCGTCGGGCGGTCGTCGTCCTCCGACGGCTCCCCGACGCCGAGGACGTGGCCCTCGACGGTCGTTTCGGGCAGCCAGAGGAGCGCCCGGTCGCCCCGGTCGGCGCCCGCGGGGACCAGCGTTTCGACCGAGACCGCCCGCTGGCCCGCCGGCACGCGTCGGGAGAACCCGCCGAGGGCGGGGGCGGCCGCGACCGTCGCGTTCGCGCGGCGGTCGAGCGAGACGCTCACCGTCTCGAGGTCGTACGACGAGCGCAGGCGATCGCGCACGCGCGTTTCGAGTTCCGACAGCGGCAGGTCGGCGGGCAGCGAGAACCGCTCGCCCTCGAGTTTCTCGCGCACCCCCGCGGGGAGGGGCGGGTACCCCTCGACGTCCTCGACGTTCGTCACGCGCACGCGAACCTGTCCGAACCGGCCGACCCGGTCGACGACCTCGCCCGAGAGCGTCCGCCGGCGGATGGATTCGAGGGTGATCCGCCGCGGGAACGCCTCGCCCATCTTGTCGCCCTGGTTGTGCGCCCAGAAGGAGGCCATCAGCACGACCAGCGCCGCGACCACTCCCACCGGGGTCTCGGAGATGGCGGGATCGAGCAGGCCGAGCAACCCCCCCGAGACGCCGGCGATCGCCGCCGCGACGACGACGACACCCAGCCCGGGGACGGTGACGCCGGTGACGTAACGAAACGAGAAGCCGAGCGCCCACGAGACGAGCGCGGGCAACACGCCCGTGAGGGCGCCGAGATACAGCCCCACGAGGACCTGTGCGAGGATCGAGTCGGGCATGAAGAGTCGCTCCCGGCGACCGACCATAGGCCTGTCGACTACTCCAGCAGGTTCTCGAGTTCGGTCTGGTTCTCGCGGGTGCCGACGGCGACGGCGACGTCGCCCGCACGGAGCGTGAAGTCGGCCTCCGGGCTGGCGAAGACCTCCTCGCCGCGCTCGACCGCGATGATCGTCGCGCCGGTCCGTCTCCGAATGTCGCTCTCCTCGAGCGTCTCCCCGACGACCGGGCTGTCTCGCTCGAGGGTGTACCACTCGAGGATGACGCCCTCGCCGAGCGTCGTCTCCGGCGCCTGGGTTCGGACCGGCTGGAAGAACGCCCCTTCGAGGATCGACCCCACGACCCGGGACTCCCGATCGGTCAGGTCGAGCAGTTCCTCCCCGTCGGCGTCGGGCGACTCCCGATAGAACAGTTCGCGCCGGCCGCTGTTGTGAATGACGACGACGGCGACACCTCCCTCCTCGAGTTCGACCTCGAAGCGCTTGCCGACCCCCGGCAGGTCCGTTTCCGAGACGTCCATGCTCCGATTGTCGTCCTCGACCCTATAAATGTGGGACCCCTCGATCGGATGGAAAGGCTATTCCCCGGCCTCCCGAATCGGGTAGACATGTACCGTCGGCCGAGCGCCCGTCTCTTTCCGCGTCGCTGAGTATGGCCGTCGAGAACCACCTGCTGGACGTCGGGATCATGTTCGCTGCGGTCGCCTCCGCCGGCGTCGTCGCCAACCGGGCCGATCAGTCGGTGATCCCCTTCTACATCCTGATCGGCATGCTGCTGGGGCCACACGTCCTCGGGGCGTTCGGCCTCCCGTTCGTCGAGGAGACCACCTTCGTCGAGGTCGGAGCCGAACTCGGCATCGTCTTCCTGCTGTTCTTCCTCGGCCTGGAGTTCAACATCGACCGACTGATCGAGAACAAGGACCGCATCGGCCGGGCCGGCACCATCGACCTCGGGATCAACTTCGGGGTCGGGCTCGTCCTCGGCTACCTCGTCTTCGGGTCCCTCCTGCCCGCCCTGTTGATCGCCGGGATCGTCTACATCTCTTCGAGTGCCATCATCACCAAGTCGCTGATCGACCTGGGCTGGATCGCCAACCAGGAGAGCGACCCCATGCTCGGGACGCTGGTCTACGAGGACCTCTTCATCGCGGTCTATCTGTCGATCGTCTCGGCGCTCGTTCTGGGCGGCGGCGACGTGAGCGAGGCCGTCGAGTCCGTGGGCCTCGCGATGGGCTTCATCCTCGTGTTGCTCCTCGTGGTTTACTTCGGGACGGCGTGGTTCGAGCGCGCGCTCCACACCCCCTCGAACGAGTTCTTCGTCCTGCGGGCGATCGGGATCACGGTCCTCGTCGCCGGGGCGGCGCTGGCCGCCGGGGTGAGCGAGGCCGTCGCGGCCTTCTTCATCGGGATGGCCTTCAGCTCCACGAACTACGTCGACGAACTCGAACACAATTTGGAGGCGATCCGTGACACCTTCGCCGCGGTCTTCTTCTTCTGGATCGGCCTCGTCACCGATCCCCTGTTGTTCCCGGCGGTCGCCGGGCTGGTCGGGCTCGCCGTCCTCCTCACGACGCCGACGAAGCTCGTAAGCGGCTTTCTCGCGGGCCGGGTCTACGACCTCGACGACCGGCGCTCGACGCGGGTCGGGTTGGGCATGGTCACCCGGGGGGAGTTCTCGCTGATCATCGCCACCGTCGCCGTCGGCGGCGCGGGCGTGACGCTCCCCGAGACGACGGCAAACACGATCCAGGCGTTCGCGGTGGGCTACGTCCTCGTCATGAGCATCCTCGGGACGACCCTGATGCGGTATTCGAGCGTCTTCGAGGACCGTGTGATCTCCAGATTATCGAACGAACCGACGCAGGCGTGAAACGAAACCACTAATCGATCCGAACCCGAAGGCTGGAACACCGGTAGATGGTGGACCAGATCGCGCTCGCCACGGACTTCGCCGTCATCGTCGTCGCGGCGACGACGATCGGCTTTGTGGCGAAGCAGACGGGCCAGCCGACCATCATCGCCTACATCCTCACGGGCCTCCTTCTGGGACCCGTTTTCCTCGACGTCGTCACCGAGGAGGGACTCGTCGAACTCATGGCCGAACTCGGCCTCGGCTTCCTGCTGTTCCTTCTGGGGATCAAGATGCGCTTCGACGACATCCGGAACATCCTCCGGCCGATCGTCACCATCGCCGTCTGGCAGACGGTCCTCCAGACCGCGCTCGCCTTCGCGGTCGCGTACGTGCTGGGCTTCACGCTCGTCGAGACGGTCGTCATCGCGCTCGCGACCGTCTTCGGCGCGACACCGATCATCGTCAAGGTCCTCACCGACAAGGACGAGATCACCGCACTCCCGGGGAAGATCGACGTGGGCGTGCTGATCGTCCAGGACATCTACCTCGTGTTCGTCCTCGCGATGCTCTCTGCGGGCGGCCTGACGAGCGTCGCGGACGTCGGGCTCACCCTCGTGACGATCACCGTCATGATGTCGTCCATCGCCCTGTTCTCGCTCGCTTCCTCGCGATACCTCCTGCCCGGACTGTTCCGGCGGATCGCCGACGACAAGGACGTCTTCTTCGTCATCGCCATCGCGTGGGCCTTCCTCTTCATCGTCGTCAGCGAGGGGCTCGACCTCTCGATCGAGGTCGGGGCCTTCCTCGCGGGGATCAGTCTCGCCCAACTCCCCTACAGCAAGGAGCTAGAGGAGCGAATCGCCCCGATCACCGACTTCTTCATCCTCGTCTTCTTCGCGTCGATCGGGCTTCGACTGGCCGCGGACGACCTGCTCGCCTACTGGGTCGAGGCCGTGGTCGCGAGCGCGGTGTTGATGATCGGGAACTTCTGGATCATGTTCTACCTCATCGACCGCGAGGACTTCAGCGTCGAGACCTCGTTTCTGGGCTCGATCAACATGGTGCAGGTCAGCGAGTTCTCGCTCGTCGTCGGGGGGATCGCCGTCGCACAGGGGTTCGTCGACACCCCCGTCCTGGGCTATCTCAGCCTGATGGCGCTGCTGACGATGACGCTCTCGACCTACGTCATCAACTACAACCACGCGATCTACGACCGCGTCGAGCCGTGGTTCGCCCGCTTCGAGGGCGAGGGGAAAGGCGACGTCTCCCTCCCCGAGTACCGCGATCACGCCGTCGCGATCGGCTACGACGAGATCACCGAACGGGCCCTCCCGCGGTTGAAGGAGCGCTACGGCGAGGTGGTCGTCATCGACCGCCGGACGGATCACATCGAACGACTGCGCGAGGAGGGTGAGTACGAGTCCGTCTACGGCGACTTCAAACACGGCGAGATCCGCAAGGCCGCCGGCCTGAAACGCGCCGACTTCGTGTTGAGTTCGACCGTCCAGCCCGAACTCAACGAACGCCTGCTCGGGGAGGTCTCGGCGGGAACGATCGTCTTCTGTGAGGCCGAACGAATCGACGACGCCGAACGGCTGTACGACCTGGGTGCCGACTACGTGATCCTGAGCACGCACCTCACCGGCGAGAAACTCGCCGCCTACCTCGAGTCGTACTTCGACGACCGCGAGGCGTTCGAGGCCGCCATCGGCGAGGACGTCCGCCGGATCCGCCGGGGTGGGATCGATGGTTGACCTGATCAACACCCTCGCGCTCGTGTTCATCAGCGCCGGGGCGTTCCTGCTGATCGCCAACCGCCTCTCGCTGTCGTCGGTGCCCTTCTACATCCTCGCCGGACTGGTGGTGGGGGCGTTCGTCGACCAGCCCGAACTCCTCGAACTCGCCCAGTGGGGGATCGCCTTCCTCGTGTTCGTCTTCGGCGTGAGCCTCGAGTTCGGTTCGTTGAGAACCGTGATCCGCGACGGCGAGATCATGACGATCGTCCAGTTGCTCGTGGTCGGCCCGCTCTCCTTCGGCGTCGGCCTCGTACTCGGGTTCGACCCGCTGAACGCGCTGTACTTCAGCGCCGCGGCCACGCTCTCGTCGACCATCGTCGGCACGGGGCTCAGGAGGGTCGACATCCGCGAGAACCTTGTCCACGGTCGACTCGCGAAGTCGGTTCACTTCCTGCAGGACGTCCTCGCGGTGGTGTTGCTCCTCGTCCTCAGTGCCGAGGCCTTCGCCGCCGACGACGTCGCGATGAAACTCGGCTACGGCGTGCTACTGCTCGCGGCCGCGGGGGTCGTCCATCGCTACCTCTTCGACCCGTTCTCGCGGCTCGCTGGCGATTCTCAGGAACTGCTGTTGATGACGGGCATCTCGATCCTGATCGGCTTCCTCGCGCTCGCCGAGTTCATCGGCCTCTCGATCGTCGTCGGGGCGTTCGCCGCCGGGCTGGCGATCAAGCGCGACGTGGGCCACCTCGGGATGCTGAACGGGATCGAGTCGATCAAGGACTTCTTCGCCGCGATCTTCTTCGTCACGATCGGCGCGCTCGTCTCGACGCCGACGGTCGAGGTGGTGGTCGTCTCGCTCACGCTGATCGTCCTCACGGCGGTCGTAAAGCCGCTCGTCATGCTCGGCACCCTGCTGTGGGAGGGCTACGACGCCCGCACCGCCTCGCTGACGAGCCTGAGCCTCGATCAGGTCAGCGAGTTCGCGCTCTTTCTCGCGATCGGCGCGCTCATCGAGGGGGCGATCTCCCCCGCCCTCTTCGACGCGATCATCATCGCGGCGGGTGTGACGATGATCACCTCCGCCTACACCCGGAGACACGACCACCGCCTCTACGAGACGCTGTTGCGCCACGTCGCCGGGCGGGTCCACACCGAGAAGATCGACGAACGAAGTCGGATCGGCTCGCCCGTCGATCACGTCGTGATCGCGGGATTCGGCCGGCAGGGTCGTCGGCTCGCACACGCCTGCGAGGAATCCGGTCGGGAGTTCGTCGTCGTCGAGAACGATCCCGCGATGCTCGACCCCCTACGAGAACAGTGTGAGAACTACGTCTTCGGCGACGCGATGCACCGCTACTCCTGGGAGAAGGCGCGGGTCGACGACGCCCGCCTCGTGATCTCGACGATCGACCAGCGGCCCGTCTCCGAGCGGATCCTCGAACTCGACTTCGGGGCCGACGTGATCCTGCGGGCCGACGACACCGACGACGCACGCGCCCTGCTCGATCGGGGTGCGCTCTACGTCGTCGTGCCGGACGTGCTCGCGTCCGACCAGTTGATCGGACACGTCACGGCGGTGATCGAGGGCGACGCCGCCCCTGGCGTCGAAGTCACCCACCGCGAGGAGCTTCGCGCCCTCGAGGAACTCGGCTTCTCGTCGCTCGCGGACCGACGCGACCTCGGGTGAACACGAGAGGTCTATAACGTCGAGCGAGCGATGGGTGGTATGGAGTGGGGCGAGCGCTGGGGACTGATCGGCACGCACCTGACGGTCGCGCTGACGGCGATCGTCGCCGTCCTCTCGATCGTCACCGGGATCGCGAACATCAGCGCGCCGGCGGTCGGACTGCTCCACGACCGTATCGCCATCCCGGCGATCGTCCACCGGACCGCCGGCTTCACCGGCGCGATGACCGGCTTTTTGATGCTGCTTTCGGCCTACGGGCTTCGGACCCGCCTCCGGGCGGCCTGGTGGTCGACGGCCGTGTTGCTGCCGATGACCGCGATCCAGGGACTGCTCCAGTCGAGCGTGCTCTCGCTTCCCCTCATAGTCGTCTCCGCGCTCGCGATGCCGAACCTGCTCGCGAACCGCTCGCATTTCGACCGCGAACTCCAACTCACGAACACGCAGATCGCCGCCGGCCTCGCCCTGGTGGGCGCACAGGCCTACGGCACGCTCGGCACCTACGCGCTCCGGGAGGGGTTCGCCGAGGTCGACACCATCCTCGACGCCTTCTACTACACGCTCGTCACCGCGAGCACCGTCGGCTACGGCGACGCGACCCCCGTCACCCAGGAGGCCCGGCTGTTCGGGATGTCGGTCCTGCTCGTGGGTACGGCCAGTTTCGCGGTCGCGCTCGGTGCCCTGCTCAGCCCCGTCATCGAAGCCCGCCTCGCGGCCGCACTCGGAAAGATGAACGACGCAGAACTCGCCTCACTGGACGATCACGTACTGGTTCTCGGCTACGGCGAACTCACCGAGCCGATCCTGCAGGAACTCGAAACCCGCGCGCCGTTCGTCGTCGTGACCGACCACGACGAGCGCGCGGAGCGCCTCGCCGATCGCGACGTCCTCGTCCTCCGGGGCGATCCCAGCGACGAGGAGACCATCGAGCGCGCCGGCCTCGATCGGGCGCGCGCGGCGGTCGTCGCGACCGACACCGACGCCGAGGACGCCCTGACCGTGCTGACCGTCAGACAGCTCCGCCCCGACGTTCGGATCGTCTCGGCGGCGACCGACCGCGAGAACGTCGACAAACTCAGGCGCGCCGGCGCGGACGCCGTCATCAGCCCCGCGACCATCGGGGGACGGCTCATGGTCCAGTCGGCGCTGGGCCGTACGGACACCGAGGACGTCGCAGACAGGCTGCTCGGCGATCGGTGAGTCGAGCTACAGCGCCTCGTAGTACTCGTCGAAGAGCTCGAGGACGACCTTCAGCGCGCCGACGAGGATCGGCCCGATGAACAGTCCCATAAAGCCCAGCAGGTAGACGCCGCCGATCACGCCGACGATGATGATGCTCGGGTTGAGTTCGGCGTAGCGGTCGACGAGGATCGGCCGGAGGAAGTCGTCGGTGGCGCTCACCACGACCAGCCCCCAGATGGCCAGCGCGACCCCCGCGACCGTCTGGCCGCTCGTGACGAGGTAGATCGCCGCGGGCCCCCAGATCAGAATGGAGCCGACGACCGGGATCAGCGACAGGACGATCATGAGGAACGTCCAGAAGACGGCGTTGGGGATCCCGGTGACGATCAGTCCGAGCCCCGCGATCCCGCCCTGTACGACGGCGACCAGGACGTGACCGAGCAGCACCGCCCACGTGATGGCGTTGAGGCTCGTATAGAGGTCGTCCTGGACCGTCTCCGGCAGCGGCGTGGTGTTTCGAACCCACCCGTAGAGCTTCTCGCCGTCCTTCAGCAGGAAGAAGAGCAGAAAGACGAGCAGTCCGAGCCCCACGAGGACGTGCGTGAGTGCCGAGAACACGTCGGGTGCGCTCCCGGCGAGGGTCTGTGCGGCGCTTTCGGCGTACGCGCTCAGCCGCGAGGCGATGTCGATCTGCTGGCCGGTGTAGCGCTGGATGAGCGATTCGACCCGCGAGATACCGAATCCGCCGAAGCCGCCGGTCTGGAGCTGCCGTGCGAGCGCCATCGCGTCGCCCGCGACGGTCGCGCCGACCACGGCGAACGGGATGAAAAAGGCGATCACCGCCCCGACGATCAGGACCGAGGCGGCGATCGCCTCCCCGAACCGGGGTTCGAGCCGCCGCTGCAGCGGATAGAGGACGAACGCCAGCAACAGCGCGAGCAACACGTACTGTAAGAACGGCTTGATCAGCGCGAACGACACCGCGAGCAACAGCGCGATCAGCGCGAGCAGGAACCCCCGTCGCACGTTCATACGGTTCCTCTGCCCGCCCGCCGAATAAAACGCCGGCTTGCGTCACCGGTCGACGTAGTACTCGTCGAACGTCTCGATTGCGATCTTGAACGCGCCGACGATCACCGGCCCGAAAAAGAGCCCCATCACGCCCAACAGGTAGAGCCCGCCGACGACCCCGAGCATGATCGTCGCGGGGTTGAGTCGTGCCCTGCGGTCGACGAGGATCGACCGGAGGTAGTTGTCCGAGAGGCCCACGACGGTCGCCCCGTAGAGGAACAGCGCGCCGCCCGCGACGGGATCGCCGAGCGCGACGAGATAGGCCGCCGCCGGACCCCAGACGAGAAACGCGCCGACGACGGGCAACAGCGCGAGCAACATCATCACGAACGTCCAGAAGAGGGCGTTCGGGATGCCCGTGACGGCGAGTCCGATCCCCGCGAGCAGCCCCTGGATCGCCGAGACGAGGACGTGGCCCACGAGCACCGCCCACATGAGGTCGTCGACGTTCGTGGACAGTTCCCTCAGAACGCCGTCGGGAAGCGGCGTGACCTCGAACAGCCACGCGGTGAAGTAGCGGCCGTCCCGGAGGAAGAAAAACAGGAGAAACGCCGAGAGGGTGATGCCGATCACCGCGTGGGTGAACACGCCGACCAGGTCCGAGGCGCTCCCGACGAGCACGCTCGCGAAGTTCTCGGCCGCGGTCCCGAGCGTCGTCGACAGGTCGACCTCCCGGCCCGTCGAATCGGCGATGGCGGCCTCGACCTCCGCGAGTTCGATGTCGCTGTCGCTCAGGCGCTGTGCCAGATCGAGCGCGTCGCTCGCGACGAACGAGATCAGCGCGGCAAAGGGCAGGATCACCGCGCCGGTCGCACCCCCCATCAGCGCCAGCGCCGCGCCGGTCCCGCCCACGAAGGGTGCGAGACGACGATAGACCGGGGTGAGCAGGTACGCGATCAACACCGCCAGCAGCAGGTACTGGCGGAAGGGCCAGACGATCGCGAGCGACAGCGCGCCGAGCGCGCCGATCACGAACAGCATGAACCCCCTGCTCACGTCCATGCGAGATGACACGCCATCGAGGGGGATAAAACGACCCGGCGCTACGAGAGCGCGAGGACGGCGTCGAGGCCGATCCCGATCGCCCGCTCGACGTTGTCCTTCGCCTTCTCGGGCAGTTCCTCGTCGTCGGTCTCGCCCTTCTGGGTCCCCTCGACGAGGTTTCCGTCGACCGTGCAGATCGCGCCCGCACGCATCCCCTTGCGCCGCGCGAGCGTGAACACGGCGGCGGCCTCCATCTCGACCGAGAGGATCCCCGCCCGCTCCCACTCGTCGACGTACTCGTCGGTCTCGGCGTAAAACGCGTCGTCGCTCGCGATCGGACCGACGTGGATCTCCTCGTCCCGACCCTCCGCGCCGTCGACCAGCGCCGAGAGCACCTCGAAGTCCGGGACCGCCGGATAGGTGGCCGACTCGTAGCGCTTCGTGGTGCCCTCGTCCTTGGCCGCGCCGGTCGCGACGACCATGTCCCCGATCTCGATCCCGCGCTGGAGCGCGCCCGTGGTACCCACTCGAATGACGGTCTCGACGCCCACGCGCTCTAGCTCCTCGATCGCGATGGCCGCGGAGGGACAGCCGATTCCCGTCGAACAGATCGTCAGGCCCGTGCCCTCGTAGGTGGCGTTGACGAGTTTGTACTCGCGGTTCTCGGCGACGACCTCGCTTTCGTCGCAGAGGCCGGCGATCCGGTCGACCCGGCCGGGGTCGCCGGGGATCAGCGCGATCTCGTTGAGGTCGCCCTCTTCGACCAGCAGGTGTGGTTGTTTCGCCATACGCGCGAGTCTCGGGGACCGGGCAAAAGCCGTGCGGTCCATACCGTCGGTCATGGGCGTATGACCTGCGGTAGCGTGATCCGACGGGCACGAATCACGCCCGTCGTGGCGACACCCGATACACGGAGCTATGACCGACGGTATCACCCTCCGACCGCGAACAGCAGCAGGTTGTGGACGCCGGGGCCGAACCCGACGGCGGCGATCGCGCCCAACAGGAGAAACCCCTCGCTCGGGGCGTCCTCGACGTACTCGGCCATGAGCCAGACGATCCCCGTCGCGAGGAGGAGTTTCACGAGGACGAACAGCCAGCCGACGCCGATGACCTCCGAGGTGGGGAGCGTCTCGGCGAAGCCCATGATCGCCCGCGGGAGCGGCGAGCGTTCGGCGACCTCCAGGACGTCGATCCCCACGGCGGTCGAGACGCCGTCGAGGGCGTGCCCGAGGACGACGAGCGCGCCGGCCGCGCCGGTCGTCGCCGCCACGCCCGGGAGCGCACGCCGAAAGAGCCCCCACGTCCCCGCGGCGAGGACGATCGAGCCGACGAGCGCGACGACCGGCCAGACGGGCGTGATCGTCCCGCGGAGGTAGCCGACGGCGAAGGCCGCCCCGACCGCGAACAGCGCCGCGAGCGTGCCCGCGAGCGCGAGTACCCGGTCGTCCGAGAGCCCCCAGACCGCCCCCGCGAGGACGAACGTGCTGACGTAGACGCTCGGGGTCCCAAGAAGCGGTGCGACGACCTCGGGGACGGCGTCGATCACCTCGAGGACGTGGCCCGCCGCGCCGGCGACCATCCACGGGACGAACGCCAGCACCGTCGCCTCCCCGATCGGGGGTCGCCGACGCGAGAGCAGTGCCGCGACCGCCGCCGCCGCGGCGAGCAGGACGAGGAGGTACGCGAGCGGGGGGAGGGAGAAGCCGTCGGGAAGGACCATACCCGCACACCTCTCCCGGAAATAGAAAGCGTTGCGATACGATCCCCTTCGAGCACCCGCCGACCGTTACGACCGCCCGTGACTACAGTGCGACCGTCCGTGACGGTCCCCGATTCCCCTCGTATGTTCTATTCGATAGTGCCTCGCATCAAACGGTTACAAACGGGTGGTATAGCCCTCGTTCGGCCGATTCTGACCTGGCGTCTCCGACACAGGTGTGGGATCCGGACGATCTGAACCCTTATTCTGGTCGGTAGCATTAGGTTTCCATGGTCTCGATCATCGAGTTCCGAATCCCCCTCGACCGGTTCGCGTTGGCCACGACGTTCGAGGCGGTGGCGCAACTCGACGTCGAAGCCGAGCGCTTCGCCGTGCAGGCCACCGATTCGGCCATGCCGTTCGTCCGGGTCCGGACGGACGACTTCGAGGGGTTCGAACGCGCGCTCGCGGTCGATCCCTCCGTCGAGGCCGCCTCCTGTATCGCCGAGTACGACGACGACCGGCTCTATCGGATGGAGTGGGCCGACGAGGTCCGCTTCGTCCTCGACCTCCTGCTCGAAAAGGACGGGGCGATCACGGCCCTCCAGACGGGCGGAGGGGCGTGGGAGTTCCAGTTGATGTGTCCCGAACACCACTCGCTCTCGGAGATCTACACGTTCTGCGGGGAGAACGGCCTCACGCTCACCGTCGATGCGATCTACGAACCCGACAGCAGCGACGGCTCGAAACACGGGCTGACCGACTCACAGCACGCATCGCTCCTGAAGGCCAAGGAGATGGGCTACTACGACGTCCCCCGTAAATCCTCCCTCTCCGACCTCTCGGACGTGCTCGGCGTCTCCCATCAGGCGCTCTCCGAGCGCCTCCGGCGCGGCCACGGGCGGCTCATCGAGCGCACGCTGCGTTCGGACGACGGCCGGACCCACGGCCCGATACGGCCCGAGCAGTGATCGCGACCGGTCGGTGCGGGCCCGCGGATCGGTAGCCTATTTGGTTCCAGAGCGTCTCCGACGGCGCATGGACAGAGCGGAGTTCGCCGCGGCCATCGACCACACCGTCCTCGGTCCGGAGACGACCCGCGCCGAGGCACTCGGCGTCGTCCGGGAGGCCAGCGAGTACGGGATGAACGCCTGCATCCCGCCGTGTTACGTCGAGGAGGCCAGCGAGTACGACGTGACGCTCGCGACCGTGATCGGCTTCCCCCACGGCCAGAACAGGCCCGAGACCAAGCGAAAGGAGGGCGTCGAGGCGTGGAAGGCGGGCGCGGACGAACTCGACGTGGTCTGCAACCGGGGGCGACTGCTGGGCGACGAACCCGAACGGTTCCACGCCGAGATCGCCGAGATCGTCGCCGCGGTGCCGGTCCCGGTGAAGGTGATCATCGAGACGGCCGAACTCCCCGCCGAGCGGATCAGGCAGGCCGCCGAACTCGCCGTCGAGGCCGACGCCGCCATGCTCAAGACCTCGACGGGCTTCGGCGAGGGCGGGGCGACCGTCGAGGATGTCGAGTTGCTGGCGGAGTACCTCCCCGTGAAGGCCAGCGGCGGGATCGGCGACTACGCGACTGCGAGGGCGATGCTCGACGCCGGGGCCGAGCGGATCGGCGCCTCTTCGGGGGTCGCGCTGGTCGAGGGGTTCGAACCGTGAACAGCCGGGCGGTCGAACCGACCGCGCGTATCGGCCCGACTCTCAGGGTCGTACGCGTTCGAGTCGGCCGGCCGATCGCCCCGACCCGGTCGGACGGCGTCCCGTTCGGTCGAACTGCCCGCCTCTCCCCGCGAGCGTAGCCCCCGCCGTGATCCACCCCCTTCGCTCCGAACAGTCGCGACGACTCCGGTCGCGGAGGCCCTAGATGGTCCTCGACGGGCCCTTCGAGTGGCTCCCGGTCGAGGAGCCGGTGGTCGTCTTCACGCTCGCGCTCGCGGTCTTCCTCGTCGCACCCCTCGTGATCCGGCGCGCCGGCCTTCCCGGGATCGTCGGAGTCGTCCTCGTCGGCGCGCTGATCGGCCCCAACGGGCTGGGAATCCTCTCGCTGACGAGCGCGATCGAACTGCTCGGCAACGTCGGCCTCGTCTACCTGCTGTTTACCGTCGGTCTCGAACTCGACCTCCGGGGATTCTCGAAGGCCCCCGAGAACGCCGCTCTCTTCGGGCTGACGAGCTTCTCGCTTCCGTTCGTGGTCGGCACCGCTCTCGGGATTTCGGTCCTCGGGCTGTCGGTGCCGGCGTCCGCGCTGCTCGCGGCGGTGTTCGCCTCGCACACCCTGCTCGCGTACCCCGTGGCGAACCACCTCGACATCACGAAGAACCGGGCCGTCACCGCCGTCTTCGGCGGGATCCTCTTTACCGATACGCTCGCGCTCGTCGTGCTCGCGCTCGTGATGGGCTCGCTCGACGGCGGGCTGACCCCCTTACTGGTCGCACAGGTGCTCGGGTCGCTCGTCGTCCTCTTCGCCGGCGTCTGGTTCGTCGTCCCGCCGATCGCCCGGTGGTTCTTCCAGAACCTGAGCGAGGAGAGCTACTTCGAGTTCCTCTTCGTCGCCACCGTCCTGTTCGCGGCGGGCAGCCTCGCGGAGGTCCTCGGGCTGGCCTCGATCCTCGGGGCGTTCGTCGCGGGGCTCGCGCTCAACAGGCTCGTCCCGCGGGGCGGGACGCTCATGAACCGCATCGAGTTCTTCGGGAACGCCTTTTTCATCCCGTTCTTCCTGCTCTACGTCGGGATGCTCGTCGACCCCGGCGTGATCCTCGACGGCCCCCGAACCCTGCAGGTCGCGGCGGTGGTTCTGGGGACGATGTTCGCGACCAAGTGGGTCGCCGCGTGGGTCGTGAGCCGGGTGCAGGGCTACGACGCGAACGAACGGGGCGTGATCTACGGGCTCTCCGTTGGGCAGGCCGCCGCGGCGCTCGCGATCACGCTGATCGGGTTCGAGGCGGGGCTGTTCGGTGCGGACGTGCTGAACGCGGTCGTGCTGATGATGCTCGTCGCCACGGTCGTCAGCCCGTGGTGGACCGAACGCGCCGGCCAGCGCCTCGCCCGCGAGACGGCGGTCGAACCCGACGAGGGCGACGACCTCGATCCACGGATCCTGTTGCCGCTGTCGGCCGACGCCGAGCGACGACAGCGCCTGCTCGAGTTCGCGTTCGTCCTCAAGGAAGCCGACGCCGTAGAACCGATCCACCTCCTGACCGTCGTCCAGCCCACATCCGGCGAGACCGAAGAGCGCGTCGCACAGGTCGAACGCGACCTCGAACGCGCGGCGGCGTTCGGCGGTGCCGCCGAGGTACCCGTCGCGAGCGAGACCCGCGTGAACCACAACATCGCCTCGGGGATCGTCCGCGGGAGCGTCGAGACGCGCGCCGACCTGATCCTCATGGGCTGGGACGCGAACGTCTCGTTCGGCCGGCGGGTCTTCGGCGACATCATCGATCAGATTCTCCGGCGAACGACGATACCCGTCCTCGTCTCGCGGCTCGGCCACCCGATCAACACCACCGAGCGGGTGTTCCTCGTTCTGCCCGACGGGATCGACCACCACGAGGGCTTTTACGAGGCGGTCCACGTCGTCAAACGGCTGGCATCGAAACTCGGCACGCCGGTGACGGTGCTGGTGATGGAGGGCGAGACCCACCAGTACGAGCGGCTGTTCGGGATGGTCGAACACGAGGTCGACACCGAGTTTCGGACGACTAGGTGGGGCGGCCTGCTGGAAACGCTCGAGAACCGCGCGGGGGCCGACGACCTGATCGTCACCCTCTCGGCGCGCGAGGGCGAGGTCGGCTGGCACTCCGAACTGGCCGAACTGCCCGGTCGGCTCGTCGAACTCCCGCCCCGGTCGTTCGTCATGATCTACCCGCGCCACGGCGAACCGGAGTACGCCGCCCGGTTCCTCCGGTTCGACTAGCCGACGATTCCGGCTTCGAACGTGTTAAGGAGCCTCCTCGAAAAGGAAGGGCCATGTCACCCTCTCCGAGTTATATCGATCGGGAGCGCGGTAGGACAGGCCACGCGACCGGACGCGATCACTGATGGCCGACGAGGAACTCGCCAAGGACCTCGGACTGCTGTCGGCGCTCACGATCGGGATCGGGACGATGATCGGCGCGGGCATCTTCGTCCTGCCCGGCGCGGCCGTCAGCATCGCCGGGCCGCTCGCGGCCGCGTCGTTCGTTCTCGGCGGCGTCATCGCGCTGTTCACCGCGCTCTCGGCGAGCGAACTCGGCACGGCGATGCCGAAGTCCGGCGGCGCGTACTTCTACATCAACCGCGCGCTCGGGCCGCTGTTCGGGTCGATCGCCGGCTGGGGCAACTGGATCGGCCTGACGTTCGCCTCGGCATTCTACATGTTCGGCTTCGGCGAGTACGTCGCCGCGTTCGTCTCCGTGCCCGGCATCGGCCTCGGCGCCCTCGCGCTCTCGGGCCCGGAGATCGTCGCGTTGCTGGGGGCGGGCTTCTTCGTCGGCGTCAACTACGTCGGCGCAAAGGAGACCGGCAGGCTCCAGAACGTCATCGTCGTGACGCTGCTCGGGATCCTCGTCGTGTTCACGCTGTTCGGCGTGCTGAACGCCGACCTCGAGACGCTTCGCCCGCTCGCACCCGACGGCTACGCGGCTCTGCTCCCGGTCACGGGGCTGATCTTCGTCTCGTATCTCGGCTTCGTCCAGATCACCTCGGTCGCGGAGGAGATCAAGAATCCCGGGAAGAACCTCCCGATCGCGGTCGTCGGCAGCGTCGTGATCGTGACGGCGATCTACGCGCTGGTGTTGCTCGCGGTGCTCGCGGCGGTGCCCAACTCGCTCGTCGCCGACAACGACACCGCGGTCGTGCAGGTCGCGGAACTCCTCATCGGGCCGCTGGGCGGGGCGGCGATGCTGTTCGGGGGCCTGCTGGCGACGGCCTCCTCGGCGAACGCCTCGATCCTCTCGTCGTCGCGGATCAACTTCGCGATGGGCCGCGAGAAGATCGTCAGCCCGCAGTTGAACGAGATCCACCCGAAGTTCGGGACGCCGTATCGCTCGATCGCGATCACCGGGGCGTTGATCCTGCTGTTCATCGTCGTCGGCGACCTCGAACTGCTGGCGACGGCCGGGAGCGTCCTCCACCTGGTCGTCTACGGCCTGCTGAACGTCGCGCTGGTCGTCATGCGCGAGGCCCAGCCCTCGGGCTACGACCCCGACTTCACCGTTCCTCTTTACCCGATCACGCCCGTACTAGGCGCCGTGCTCTCCTTTGCCCTGATCGGCTTCATCGAACCGGTCGTGATCGTCCTCTGTGGGGTGTTCGTCGTCTTCGCGGCGGTCTGGTACCTGGTCTACGCCCGGACCAAGACCGAACACGAGGGGGTCCTCTCGGAGTTCATCCTCTCGCGCTCGGAGGAGATGCCCGACGCCGCGGTCTCGGCCGCCGAGAGCGTCAAACCCGAGGCCGCGGACTACCGGGTGATGGTCCCGCTCGCGAACCCCCGGACCGAGGAGCACCTCATCACGCTCGGGAGCATCGCCGCGAGGGCGAACGGGGGGACGGTCCACGCCGTCCACATCGTGCAGGTGCCCGATCAGGTGCCGCTGTCGGCCGCCGCCGACCACATCGACGAACTCGACGCCGGGTCGTCGACGCTGCTCGAACGCGCCCGTGAGAACGCCGAGACGTTCGGCGTGCCCGTCGAGACCCACACGCTCGTCTCCCATCGCGGGTTCGAGGAGGTGTTCGACGCCGCCCGGACCTACGAGGCCGACCTGACGATCATGGGCTGGAGCGAGGACGCCCACTGGTCGCCCGGCCGCGCCGAGAGCGCGTTCGACGAACTCGCCCACGACCTGCCGTGTGACTTCCTCGTGTTCAACGACCGCGGGTTCGACCCCTCGCGGGTGCTCGTGCCGACCGCCGGGGGACCGGACTCGGACCTGAGCGCCGAGGCCGCACGCCTGCTCCGCGAGGAGTACGGTTCCGAGGTCACGCTGTTGCACGTCGTCGACGACGAGGACGAACGCGCCGAGGGCGAGGCGTTCCTCGAGGAGTGGTCCGTCGATAACGGCCTCTCGGCGGCCGAGTTCCGGGTCGACACGTCGGGCGACGTCGAGGGCTCCATCGAGCGGGCGGCCGCCGAGCACACCATGGTGCTGATCGGGGCGACCGAGCGCGGCCTGCTCTCGCGGCTCGTCCGGGGGTCGCTCGCCTACGACGTCATCGAGGACCTCGACTGCTCGGTGCTGCTCGCCGAACGCAAGTCCGAGCGGTCGCTGCGCGATCGGCTGTTCGGAACCAGCCCATCGGACGACTGATCGACGGTCGTCGGTCCGTCGATGTAGTCGTCCTGACCGTGACAGTCGGCCCGTTCGCCAGCGCGAGTCGTCCTTCCCCGACGCCCTCCAACCAGCGACTTACGGGTGTCTCCGTATCCGAACGAACCGTCCGACGGGCGATCGACGCGGATTCGCCACGGACCCCGGACCGGGCTCGGCGACGACCTCAGGTGGATTCGTCGAGTACGTGGAACGCCGCCCAGATCGCCCAGAGAACGACGATGATCCCGACGACGACGAGTTCCCGACGGACGAGCAGGTCACCCGTTATCCGGAGTACGGTGTACTCGAAGAGGATGTATGTAGCCAACACGGCAATGACGTCCCAGACCGACCGCGGGTTTCTGATGCTCGGTCGTCTCATTCTCGGTCGAGAGGACGGGGAAGCACGAGAACCGGATACCGGGTCTCGTTGATGAGCTTCCAGCCGGGATCGCCCGACAGCAACGCCACCAATCGGCCCTTCGGTCGCGGGACGAACGCGATACAGTCGACGTCGCCGTCCTTCGCAGCCTCGAAGATCGTCCCGACGAGGTCTCTCCCGTCCCGTATCTCCGTCTCGACGGTAACCGTCGACCCATCGAAGGCCTCCTCGACGGTCGCCAGCGTGTTTCTCCCGTGTTCCTCTAGCTGTTCGATCGACGCCGCCGCTGGACCTCCCGCTCGCCTCTCGACGACGTACAGCGCGATGATCTCCGCGCCGTCCTCGCTCAGGTGTGGACGGAGGGCGGTACACGTCCGTTTCGCATCGTCCTCGGTGGCGACCGGAAGCAGTACTCGGTCGACGGTCGGTCGGGTCATGTGTTATCGAAAGGTCGATGGGTGGTAGCTGGCGATCGACGTGGCGCCGCACTGTGAGCACCTCTCGGGTTTCGTGTCGAACGACGTCCCGCAGCGGCGACACTCGTACACCATCGGATCATCACCGCTCACGAGGTGAACGAGCACGGGAAGTCGTTTTCGCAGGGTATCGAGGAGGGTCATGATGAGCCGTTTGACGGAGTGTGGTCACGACGCTTCCTCGCCGAGAAACGCGTCCAGTGCGCCATCGTCGATCCCGGCTTGAGCGAAGACCGTCACGACGTCGTCCGACCGAATCTCCGTGTCACCATGCGGGGTGAGGACGGTCCCCTCCCGTTCGATCGTGATGATGAGGACGTCCTCGTCCAGCAAGTCCCGTCGACCGGCCTCCTGGAGCGTGAGACCGGCTACCGGCGCGTCGGTACGGACGGTCACCTCGACGACTTCGGAATCGCCGGCGAGGCTGATGAAATCCGTCGGCGGTTTCAGCGGTTGGTCGTCGGGCCCGAACGGTGCGTAGGGTACGTCCCACTCGTTTTGAACCAGCACCTCGTCCTCGATTTCGACCCCGAGTTCCGCGATCGACCGGCCGATCCGATGGAGGTCGTCGGTGTCCGTTCCGATCGCGAGCACGTGGAGATTCATCCGCCCGCCGATCAACTCGCGGACGTTGATCACGCCGGGGAGGGCCCGTACCTGTTGGGCGATCACTTCACGCTTCTCGAACGGCGCGTTACACATGAACAGGTTCGTGAGCCGGCCGTTGATGCGCTCGAAATCGACCTTCGCGTGGTAGCCCGTGAGGATACCGTGTTCTTTGAGGCGGCGAATACGGTTCCGGATGGTTCCGGCGGAGACGTTCACTTCCTCCGCGATCATCGGCGCGGACGTCTCCCGTGCGTCGGCCATCAGCGCGTGGATGATGCGCCGGTCGATCTCGTCGACCCGATACGACGAGTCGGTTCGCGTTTCGCGGGGCCATTCGTGCATGCCGCTCTGATGGCGATACAGCACTAAATATGTGTGTGATTTTTGGATCCGTAACTTCTCTCACGAATAATGTGTATCCGCCAATCGAATCGTCGTGTTTATCCTTTTGGATCCTCTCGATAGGTGTATGAGTCCTCCCGTTCCGCAGGGGACCTGACCGCCTCGATCATCACCGGAGTGCTACCAACGATACAATGACCACTAGTGATCAGGAGCTCGCGAAGGATCTCGGACTGTTGTCCGCACTGACGATCGGTATCGGGACGATGATCGGCGCGGGCATCTTCGTCCTGCCCGGCGTCGCCGCCCAAGAGGCCGGACCCATAGTCGTTGTTTCGTTCGTCGTCGGTGGAATGGTCGCACTGGTCAACGCCTTCTCTGTCGCCGAACTCGGCACCGCGATGCCGAAGGCCGGCGGCGCGTACTACTGGATCAATCGTGCGCTCGGTCCCGTGTTCGGATCGATCGCCGGCATGGGCGACTGGATGGGCCTCGCGTTCGCGAGCGCCTTCTACTGCATCGGCTTCGGCGGCTACCTCACCACGTTCGTCCCGCTACCGAGCGTGCTCTTCCTGTCCGATGTCCAGCTCGGCGCGCTACTCGCAGGGGTGACGTTCGTCGGCATCAACTACATCGGCGCGAAGGAGACGGGTGGTGTCCAGAGCGTTATCGTCTTGATTCTGCTGGGAATCCTCGCGGTTTTCTCGATCGGTGGCTTCCTCACCTTCGATTACGCGACGCTCGTCGGTGATGGCGGGCTGGCACCGTTCGGATCAGATGCGATCCTGCCTGCGACCGCGCTCGTGTTCGTCTCGTTTCTGGGCTATGCGAAGATCGCTACCGTCGCCGAGGAGCTCAAAAACCCCGGACGAAACCTCCCGATCGCGGTTATCGGCAGCGTCGCGCTCGTCACCGTGATCTACGCGGTGCTCGTGACGGTGATGGTCGGAGTCGTTCCGTGGCCCGATCTCAGCCTCGAAACGCCGGTCGCACAGGCCGCGGACGTCGCCTTCGCCGATGTCGGCCTTCCGGCCGTCATCGTCGCTGGAGTCGCGTCGATGATGACACTCGGCGCACTGCTCGCGACGGCCTCCTCGGCGAACGCCTCGATCCTCGCGTCGGCCCGGATCAATTTCGCGATGGGACGCGATAAACTGATTAGCGACGCCCTGAACGAGATCCACACGAAGTTCGCCACTCCCTATCGGTCGATCCTCGTCACCGGTGCGATCATCGTCGTTCTCATTGCTGGGCTCGGCAACGACCTCGAAATCCTCGCGAAAGCAGCGAGCGTCCTCCACCTCATCGTCTATGCGCTGATGAACGTCGCATTGATCGTGTTTCGTCGGGCCGATATCCCCGAGTACGATCCCGACTTCACCGTGCCACTCTATCCGATCACGCCGATCGCCGGGGCGATACTCTCGCTCGCGCTGATCGGCTTCATGGCTCCCGTCGAGATCGCACTCTCGGCGCTCTTCGTCGTCGGCGCGATCGCGTGGTTCTTCATCTATGCTCGGGCCGAAACCGAACAGCAGGGGCTCCTCGGCCAGTACATCCTCTCGCGGGCGGATGAACTGCCCGACGCCGCGGTCTCGGCGGCCGAGACGGTCCAGCCAGAGGCCGCGGACTACCGGGTGATGGTCCCGCTCGCGAACCCACGGACCGAGAGCAATTTGATCTCGCTCGCGAGCACGCTCGCGAAGGCGAACGACGGCGTCGTCCACGCCGTCCACGTCGTCCAGGTTCCCGACCAGACCCCGCTCCAGCAGGGGTCGAAACACGTCGATCGGATCGACGCCGAGTCGAGCAAACTCCTCGACGCCGCCCGCGAGGACGCGGAGACGTTCGGCGCGCCCGTCGAGACCACGACGATCGTCTCCCACGAGTCGTTCGAGGAGGTGTTCGACGCCGCTCGACGGACCGAGGCGGACACCGTCGTGATGGGCTGGAGCGAGGACCGCCCGTGGGCCGCCGGCCGCGCCGAGAGCGCGTTCGACGAACTCGCCTACGACCTGCCGTGTGACTTCCTCGTCCTCAAAGACAGGGACCTCGGCGTCGATCGGGTGCTCGTGCCGACCGCCGGGGGACCGGACTCGGACCTGAGCGCCGAGGTCGCCCGGACGCTTCGCGATGGGGTCGGCTCGGCGATCGCGCTGTTGTACGTCGTCGACGGTCCCGAGGAGCGCGCGGAGGGCGAGGCGTTCCTCCGAGACTGGGCGGCCGGCCATGACCTCTCGGGCGCGGAGATCCTGATCGACGACTCGGGCGACGTCGAGGGGGCGATCGGCCGTGCCGCGGCCGAACGCGACCTCGTGATCATCGGGGCGACCGAGCGCGGCCTGCTCTCGCGGCTCGTCCGGGGGTCGCTCGTCTTCGACGTGGTCGACGAGGTCGAGTGTTCCGTGTTGCTCGCCGAACGCCCCTCGAAGCGCTCGATCCGCGAGCGCCTGTTCGGCTCGGGTAGCGACTCGGACGACTGAGGACCCACCGGGAGTTCGTCGTGGAGCGGGTCGCTCGTCGCACCCCGGCGATTCGCCCCTACGATCACGCGTAGGACGTGAAGGCGTCCGCGTACTGCGCGAACCGAACATTGATCGTCCGGGCAGTCGCGGCCCGCGCCCCCGTAGCGACTCGTAGCCGTTCGAACGGCGTTTTCCGGGCGATCCCCCGGTGTCTAACCCTCTCTATACTGAATCCTGAAAATATCCGGATTATATTTTCCTATCAAAAATATAATCCGCGTTAATTTTTCACCCAGTAACCTATATGGGTGGCGGAACTGTAGGAGGGTGTGAGATGCAGATCCTGATCATCGGAGCGGGAGACGTGGGGTCGAACGTCGCTCGTGACCTCTCCGAGTCCCACGATCTCACGATCATCGACCGCGATGCGGAGCGGGTCGGCGAACTGACCGCGCATCTGGACGCGACGGGGGTCGTCGACGACGGTCGATCGCTGACGGCGCTCCGGGAGGCGGGGCTCGAACGGGCGGACGTCGTCATCGCGAGCACCGACAACGACGCGACCAACGTGATGGTCTGCAACGCCGCAGAGCGTGTCGGGGACCCGCACACGATCGCCAGGGTCAAGGACGTCGGACTGTTCCGGGCCTGGCAGTCCTCGGAGAGCGGGTTCGGCGTCGATACGATGCTGGACATCGATCTGCTCGCCGCTCGAGCGCTCGTCCGAACCATCACGTTGCCGGGCGCTCGGGACGTCGGGATGTTCGCCGACGGCCAGGCGGAGGTCGCCGAGTTCCGGGTGGGCGAGGACACGCCGGTCACGAACCGGACCGTCGCGGAGGCCGACAGCTATCCGTCGTTGACCTTCGCCGCCATCGTCCGCGGGGACGACGTCCTCATTCCCGACGGTGAGACTGTCATCGAGCCGGGCGACGACCTCGTCGTCATCGGGAGTCAGTCGGCCGTCTCCAGGTTCGCGGCCGACGTCTCCGATCGCCCGGCGCCGGAACCGGACGACGAGATCATGGTCGTCGGCGGTGACCCGTTGGGCTATCAGATCGCCCGGCTGTTCGAGGAGCGCGACCTGAGTACCCGGGTCGTGGAGCGGGATCCGGAGCGAGTCACGTGGCTCAGGGATCGACTCCGGGAGTCGACGGTCCTCGAGGTCGACGCGACGGACGTCGAGGAGTTCGGAAAGGAGCGACTCGCGGACGTCGATTTCGTGGTCGGTGCGGTCGACGACGACACGAACTACCTGCTAGCGCAACTGGCCCGGGAGCTCGGAACCGCCCGGACGGCCGCGATCGTCGACGACTCGCGGGTCCTCGATCTGTTCGAGGAGAGCGGCCTCGATCTGGTGGTCCACCCCGAGGACATCATCGCGGGGGAGATCCTCGAGAGGGTCTACCGGCGCCGCGCCGAGGGAGTCAGCGTCCTCGAACACGACAGCGCCGAGGTGCTCGAGATCGTCGTCGACACCGAGAGCATTCTGGCCGGGGATTCCCTCGCTGACGTCGCCCATCACCTGCCGTCGGGGTTCGTGATCGGGGCGGTCATTCGAGGGGGAACGCTTCGAACGCCGCGTG
Organism: Halalkalicoccus sp. NIPERK01; assembly: GCF_030287405.1. Taxonomy (NCBI): domain Archaea; kingdom Methanobacteriati; phylum Methanobacteriota; class Halobacteria; order Halobacteriales; family Halalkalicoccaceae; genus Halalkalicoccus; species Halalkalicoccus sp. NIPERK01. The sequence goes on from NZ_JASVVV010000003.1 coordinate 482,476, forward strand.
GGGGGACCATCATCCAGACCGGGGACCGAGTGATCGCGTTCGTCGATAGCGAGGTGGTCTCCGAGGTGGCCGAGAAGATCTGATCCCGGGGTCGTGTACCGTTCTCGAGAACGCCCCTCTCGATTCCGTTGATTATCGGCTCGAACGCCGATAGAGCGCAGAAACCGCCGTCTCTCACGGGTATCGGTGCCAGCCCGCCCGACCGTCGCGCTTTTCCTCCCCGAGGCGCTCTCTCGGGTATGGCCCGGTACCACATCGAGACCTACGGCTGCACCTCGAACCGCGGCGAGAGCCGCGCGATCGAGTCCGCGCTGCGCGACGCCGGGCACTACCGGGCGAAGGGTCCCGAAACTGCCGATGTCGCCATCCTCAACACCTGTACGGTGGTCGAGAAGACCGAGACGAACATGCTGCGGCGGGCGCGGGAACTGGAGGAGGAGACCGCCGATCTGATCGTCACGGGCTGTATGGCGCTGGCCCAGGGCGAGGAGTTCGCCGACATCGACGCCCGCGTGCTGCACTGGGACGAGGTGCCACAGGCCGCCCTGAACGGCGAGTGTCCCACGCCCGGCCCCGGCGTCGAGCCCGTTCTCGATGGCGTCGTCGGCATCCTCCCGATCGCCCGGGGCTGCATGTCGAACTGCTCGTACTGCATCACCAAGCACGCCACCGGGCGGGTCGAGTCCCCGAGCGTCGAGGAGAACGTCGAGAAGGCCCGCGCGCTGGTGCATGCCGGCGCGAAGGAGATCCGGGTTACGGGTCAGGACACCGGCGTCTACGGGTGGGATACGGGGGAAAGAAAGCTCCCCGAACTGCTCTCCCGGATCTGTGCGATCGAGGGCGACTTTCGGGTGCGACTGGGCATGGCCAATCCGGGGGGCATCCACGGGATCCACGAGGAGCTAGTGGAGGTGTTCGCCGCGAACGGGAAGCTCTACGACTTCATACACGCGCCGGTCCAGTCGGGAAGCGACGACGTCCTCGAGGAGATGCGCCGTCAGCATCGAGTAGGCAAATTCCGGGAGGTCGTCGAGACCTTCGACCGCGAACTCGACTACTGGACGCTTTCAACTGATTTCATCGTCGGCTTCCCCACCGAGACCGAGGCCGACCACGAACTGAGCATGGACCTGCTTCGAACCGTTCGCCCCGAGAAGGTCAACGTCACCCGCTTCTCGAAGCGCCCGAAGACCGACGCCGCCGAGATGAAGGGCCTCGGCGGGCAGATCAAGAAGAATCGGTCAAAAGCGATGAGCGAGCTCAAGCGAGAGATCGTCGGCGAGGTCTACGAGGGAATGGTCGGCGACCGTCGAGAGGTGCTCTGTGTCGAACCCGGCACCGGCGACTCGGTGAAGTGCCGGGACTCGGCCTACCGGCAGGTGATCGTCCGGAACGCCTCGGAGCACGGAGTCGAACCGGGCGACTTTTTGGAGGTAGAGATCACCGCCAACGAGACGATGTACGCGTTCGGGACGCCCGTTTAGCGCTCGTCCGAGTCGCGATCGTACGGACCGCCACCGCGGAGTTCGACGCCGACCTCCCCGTCGAGTTCGGTCGCCGCCGCACCGCTCAGGTCGATCTCGGCCTCCCGGAGGCGTGCCGCGATCTCGCGGGCGTACTCCGAACGCACCCTGGCGAACGCCGCACGCGTCGGGTCGGCGATCCAGACCCGGGCCGACAGTCCGACCCCGCCGTCGATTCCCGTGACCCTGACCGACGGCTCCGGCATATCGAGCACCTCCGGGTGGTCCTCGGCGGCGCTCACGAGCACCGAGACGGCGGCATCGAGGTCGTCGCCGTGGCCGAGTTCGAGCGGGAGTTCGATCCGGAGGCGGTCGTTCAACACGGGGTTGACGACGGCCGTCGTCGTGAGCGCGGCGTTCGGGACGGTGACGACCTCGTTGTCGAACGTCCGCACGCGCGTCGCGCGGAAGCTGATGTCCTCGATGGTCCCCTCGCCGCCCTCCCAGCGGATCCAGTCGCCGATGTTGAACTTCGGGTCGGTGACGATGAAGACGCCGCTGACGACGTTGCCGACGACGTCCTGGGCGGCGAAGCCGAGCGCGACCGTCAGCGCCGCGACGACGATCGCCGAGCGATCCAGCAGGTGGCCCAGTCCGGCGACCCACAGCCCGGCGACGACGCTCGCGACGACCACGGAGACCGCGAGCACCTGCTGGAGCCCCCGTCGGAGCGTCGGCTCCGTGTTCCGAAGCTCCATCAGGTAGCCCGCAGCGGGTTCGACCGCGAACCGACCGAGGGCGTACACCAGCGCGAACGTGAGGAGGAACGTCGCGACGTTGTCGACGAGCGTCGCGTACGTCGAAAGCAGCTCCGTGAGACGGGGGACGATCACGCATCCCCGAAGGGATCGCTCCCCCTCAAACCTTCGCCCGGCACGCCGCTCCAACGGTCGATTCGGCGGGCGGTCAGCCGTCGCCGTCGAACTCCAGTAGCCGGTCGGCCGCCTCGTCCTCCTTCCACTCGCCGAGTTCCTTCGGGTCGATGTGGACGAACACGTCGTCGATCTCGGGGAGGTCGCGCACCGCTCGAACGATCTCCGTCTCGATCTCGTGGGCCTCCAGGAGGGTGCGCTCGCCCTCGACCTCGATGTGCAGCGAGACGTCGATCTCGGGGCCGACGTAGTGGGCGACCACGTCGTGGACGCCCTCGACGTCGGGATGGGCGATGGTCCGGCGGACGATCTCGGCGTGGAGGTCCTCGGGCGGCGCGCGGCCGATGAGGTAGTCGACGTTGTCCCGCAGGACCTCCCACCCGGTGTAGAAGATCCCGATCGAGACGATCACGGCGGCCAGTGGATCGAGGACGGGATAGCCCGCGCGGGCACCGACGACGCCGACGAGCGCGGCGCCGACCGTCAGGACGTCGTTTCTGCTGTCGAGGCCGGTTGCGACGAGCGCGGGCGAGTTGTAGTCGTTGCCGGCGCGAAGGCAGTACCGATAGAGGCCGAGTTTCACGACGCCGGCCCCCAGGAGGACGACGACCGCGGCGGGGCCGGTCGTGACGGCGACCTGCCCGGAGTACAGCGCGCGGGCGGCCTGCCAGAGGATCACGCCGCCCGCGGCGAAGATGGCGATGGCGATGAACAGCGAGACGAGCGGTTCGATGCGCTCGTGGCCGTGGGGGTGGTCCGTATCCGGCGGCTGGGTCGTCAGGTAGAGCCCCGCGAGGATGACGAAGCTGTAGATCACGTCCGTGAGGCTGTTGACCGCCTCGGACCCGACCGCGAGGCTCCCCGTTTGAAACCAGACGACGGCCTTCGCGACGACGAGCCCCAGGTTCGCTCCGAGGACCAGGAAGCCGACCCTGCGCACCGCCGAGGCCCGGTTCACACCGGGAGATTCACGACGGGCGGGTAAATGGCCTTCGGGCTACCCGAACCGGATCGCCCGCCCGCTCTCGTCGCTTTCGTGGGCGCCCTCCAGTTCCCCGAAGGCCCCGTGGAGCCGGTCGTACGTCTCCTCGAGCGCCTCGACGATCACCTTCGTGTCGCCGATCACCGGCATGAAGTTCGTATCGCCCTCCCAGCGCGGGACGACGTGGGCGTGGAGGTGGTCCTCGATCGACCCGCCCGCGCCGCGGCCGAAGTTGTAGCCCGCGTTGACCCCGTCGGGCGCGAACGCCGCCTCGATCGCACGCAGGGTCCGCTGTTTCAGCCGGGCGTGATCGAGCAGTTCGTCCTCGGGGAGGGCCGCGTACTCGCCGGTGTGGCGCTTCGGGATCACCATGACGTGACCCGGGTTGTAGGGGTAGTTGTTCAGGAGGGCGAACGCGTGGTCGCTGCGGGCGACGACGCGGTTCTCCCGGTCGGCGTCCTCGGCCTCGAACGCACAGAACACGCAGTCGACCTCGGGGTTCTTCTCGTCGCGTTCGACCCACTCGATCCGCCACGGGGCGAATACCTGCTCCATGCTTCCGCGTTGGCGAGCACGCCCTTATACTATCGGCCGTCGCTCACCCCCTCCGGCGGCCGTTTACGGGAACGTCGACCGGCGCCCACGCCCCGCCATACATATATTATTACTTATCTAAAAAAGATAGATTTTTTTATGATTAGCGCTAGTAAGGACGTAATGGCCGCCAAAGAACGGTCCCCCCAGACGATGAACGAGTGGTGTGCGATCTGTGGTCGAGAGACCGAGCACGCCGTCTCGCTCGAGATCCGAACGGAAGGAACGAACCCCGAGACCGCCCACTACTCGCGCGAGCCGTACCGCCTCACCCGCTGTTTCGGCTGTGGCGAGCGCCGGAGCCAACGGATGAACAACGCGTAAGGGGTCGTACCGTCGCCTCGCTCGTCGCCCGCGACCGGTGACGTTCTCCACGCCCTCCGTTCGGCCACGGTGTCCACCGACGCTCAGCGAGTGGTCACCTCACAGCCGTCCTCGGTGACGATGACGGTGTGCTCCTTCTGGCTCACCAGACGTCCGTCGTCCTCCTTCAGGACCGGGTAGCCGTGGACGAGACCCTGGGTCTTCAGGCGGCGAAGCGCCATGTTCGGCCGGGCGGTGTCGAGCCACCGGGCGGCGAAGGGCAGCGTCCGGAACTCCTCGGTGATCTGCTCTAAGGCCTCGCGTGCCCCCCGGTCGCGCACCGATCCCTCGCGTTCGAGCGCGAAGATCTCCTCGTCGGTGCCCTCGGTGACCTTGCCGCTGCCGTCGGTGGCGAACGGCTCGATCGCGACCACGTCACCGACTTCGAGGGTCGTGCTCTGGGAGACGGCTCTGTTGGGAATGCTCGGTTCGGTGTGCTGGTCCCAGTGGCCCAGGCCGTGTCCGGAGAGGTTCACGACGGGGTTGAAGCCGTAGCCCTCGATGACCTCCTCGATCGTCCCCCCGAGGTCGCCGGTCTCGACGCCCGGTTCGACGAGGTCGATCGCGGCCTCCAGGGCCTCCTCGGGGGCCTCGGCGAGGTCCGCGGTGCCCGAGAGGTCGACGGTGATCGCGGTGTCGGCCAGCCAGCCGTCGACGTGGACGCCGATGTCGAGGTTGATCATCTCCTCGCCGAACGTCGAGTCGTCGTCGGCGCTCGGGGTCGCGTGGGCGGCCTCCTCGTCGATCGAGATGTTCACGGGAAAGGCGGGTTCGCCGCCGAGTTCGCGGATGCGGTCCTCGGCGTACTCCGCCACGTCGAGGTGGCTCGCGCCGACCTCCACCCGGTCGGCGGCCTCCTCGCGGACCTGCGCGAGGATCTCGCCCGCCTCGCGGTGGTTCTCGTGTGCCTCGCTTCCCAGTTCGATGCGGCTGCTGGTCATGGACGCGCTTCGGACGAGCGATCCAAAGCCCTTGCGTTGCGCGTTTCGAGGCCGCTGTTGTTGTGGCGGTTGGCGGTGCGGTGGCCGGCGCGAGCGGGATCGCCACCTCCGGCGATCCCGTAAGCGGGGCGGGGAAGGGCTGGCGTCCCCGAAAGCGGCGCGTAACCGCGCGCCGCGACTCGGCGGTGCCTGGCGGTCTCCGAAAACCGCCGGTTTTCGGGAGACCGCGGGAACGCGGTTCCCGCGGACCTCGCGGTGGCGGAGCCACCGCTCAGCCCAGAAAGGCCGCGAAGCGGCCTTTCTTAGGGAAATGAAAAGGGCGAGACTGACCCGCCAGGGTCAGCCGAGGGCTTTCGTTTGCATGAGCTCGCTGTTGTAGGCGCTGCCCGTCTCGCCCCCCCGATCGCAGACGATGACCCCCGCCGTCGAGTCGGTTACCTCTTCGAACTCGGCGATGGCGCGGTCGGCCGCCTCCTGTGGGGTCGCCCCGTCCTCCAGGTGAGAGACGGCGAGCCTCGAGAGGGTCACGCGGGCGATGTCCTCGCCCGCGCCCGTGGCGCTCGCGCCGCCCGCGGGGGTACAGTAGAACCCGCTTCCGATCTGGGGGACGTCCCCCACGCGCCCGGCCAGCGCGAGCCAGCGCCCGCCGGTGGAGGTCGCCGCCGCCACCCCGTCGCCGTCGCTGGCGACCGCCCCCACCGTGTCGTGATCCCACGGGTCACTGCTCGCTGAGCTTTGCTCAGCGGTGTCGTGATCTAGTTCATTGCCTTCAGAGTCGTCGGTCTCGCCGAACCGGTCCTCGATCCACGCGAGCTGCTCGCGCGGCCCACCCTCGGGCGGTTCCGATTCGTCCCACCGCTCGCGCGTGCGCGAGGACCAGAGCGATTCCTCGACGCCGATCCCGTAGTCGGCGGCGAAGTCGACGGCGTGGACGCCCGAGAGCAGGACGTGGGGCGTCTCCTCCATTACTTTTCGAGCCACCTCGACCGCGTGGGTCACGCCGGGCATCGAGCAGGCCGCGCCCGCCTCCCGGCGATCGGTCATGATCCCGGCATCGGTCCTGCCGATCCCATCGCTCTGGACCGCGCCGCCGACCCCGGCGTTGAACCTCGGGGAGGCCTCCAGAACCCGGATCGCCGCACAGACCGCGTCGACCGGCGTCGCCGAGTTCGTCCCCGTTCGCGCGGCCTCGTCGAGAACCGCCCCTCTCGCCTCGGGTTCCTCCGGTGTGCTCCCGGCACCGCCGTGGACGATCACGTTCATATCCCGCGGTCATATCCGACCGGCTTAACGCTACCCATCCCCCCGCTGGTCGAAACCAGAAAACATATGATATCTGAACATACATGATGAGTTAGAAGATCGAAGGGGGTTCTCGGGTCGACGCAGTCTGGTGGTTACCGGCGGGTAAGCGGGGCCGGTAACGCACATGTTAGCTGAATTATATATGTCTCCCTGGACCAGCTATGGGTGTACTCGGAGCCCACCGATGAACACTCAAACCCTCAATCCCACGCTCGCCGCACAGTTCGGAACGCCCACCGACGCCGAAGGGTACGACATCGACGCCGACGCCTTCGGAGAGGCCGACGAACGCGAACTCGCCCGGTTCATGGCCGAACGGACCTGCCTCGGGTTCATCTACCACGACCGACGCGAGTACGAGGCCGCCGTCGAGGCGTTCTACCACGTCGACCGCCACCAGTTCGCCCACCTCACGGACGAGGAGGCACGCGAGGCCGCGAGAGCGCTCACCGACGCCTTCTGGGCGAAGGACGACGTCGAGCAGGATCACATCGACGGCGCCGACGTCGATCCCGCGCTCGACGACGCCGACTGGAGCCCCGTCGAGGAGGCGCTTTCCCGTCGTGCCGAGATCGTCGGCATGGACGACGAATACGCCCCCAAGACGACCGAGGCGTGGCGAAACCACAAGACTGGCGGGGACTACTGGACGCCGACGATGGCCGCCCAGCGCCACGAGATCGCGGCGGCGATCGGCGACTACGAGGAGAAGCCCAAGTACGGCCGGTCGGGCTACGGCCACCTCACGGCCCGCTATCTCGTGGGCCTCGAACTCCACGACATGCACACCGAGCGCCACTGGAAGGAGGCCGCGGGCGTGATGGCCGACTACTATCGCGAGATCCTCGGCGCACAGGAGGCCGACCGATGAGCGCGAGCGACCGGACGTTCGACGACGCGATCGCCGAGGCGAAGGCGCTTCTCGAAGGCCACGCCGACGCCGAATACGAGGCGCTCCCCCCGAGCGCGAAGGCGAACTACCAGGAGGCGCTGGAGTTCCTCCTGCGGCTCGAGTCGTCCCTCGACTCCGAACGCGACGGGGCCGACGACTCGCGCTCCCCGTCGGATCGGGGGCTGGACGGGAGCGACGAGGGCGGGGATGCGGGTTTCGACCTCGACTGCGACCTCGAATCGACGATGGGCGACGACGGGACCGTGGTGGGCCCGTTCGGCGGACACGACGTCGTCGTTTACGATCCCGCCGGCGGCGAGGGCCAGTGGATCTCGATGGACTACGACGCGACGGTGTCGATCGAGCGGATGCGATAACTCGAATCGGTGGGCTGGTGGCCTCGACGGCCGCCGAGCGGACTTTTCAGCGTTCGAACGCCGGCGGGAGCCCCGTGTGTTTGATGCCGATCCGATCGTCGACGACGAACCGATAGACCCCGTTTTTCACCCCGTTTTCGGCCCGTTCGAACAGATCCGGCCGCCACGCCGTGTCCAGAACGTCCGCGAGGCCCTCCGTCTCGTCGTCCGAAACGCGCTCGATCGTACCCGTGAGGAGGACGCTCTCCCAGTTGAACGGGGTATCGGCGCTGTAGACGAGGAAACTGGCGGTCTCCGCTCGATCGCTCAGCCGTTTCTTCCGGCTCTCCGAGCCGACGTAGGTGAAGTAGAGGTGCGAGTCCCCGTCGAACCCGAACGACAACGGCACCAGATACGGCGTCCCGTCCGTCGGGAGTCCGAGCACCCCGACCCGCTGGTTCGACAGGAACTGGCGGATCCCCGTCTCGTCCATCCGGGCCATCCCGTACGCTTCGAGCTCTTCGAGACCCATACGGAACCGTCGACGCCGGAGGGGTTGAGGCTGCCGTCGATTGGCAGCCCGTGGGAACCGCCGCCGCGTATTAATACCCCGTCTTCCTCCCGTATCTCGCCGACGGAACCGCCTTCTCGACCCCTGTGACCGGCTGACGCACGGAGGGTGTTCGAACACGGAATAGCAGGTCTTTTACCGTCGTTCGCCGACCGACTAGACGATATGAGCTACGAGCGAGTCGACGTCCCCGACGAGGGTCAGGCCATCGAATTCGACGGCGACCACCTGACCGTCCCCG
>NZ_JASVVV010000004.1:0-13980 GCF_030287405.1 Halalkalicoccus sp. NIPERK01
GGCGACGACACCGGTGGACGGGTCTTCGAACTCCAGGCCGGCGACAGCCTCTACGCGGGCGACATCACCGTCGACGGGAAGCACGACACCCCAAGCAAGGGCCCGATGCTCGTCGGCCTCCAGTCGGGCGGCGGCGAGGGCCTCGTCGAGAACGTCGACCTCTCCGATGGCGGCGAGGAAGTCTCGGGTGGACGCGGCGGGACGGGCCTACTCGTGAGCAACTACCACGAGGGGACCGTCACCCTGCGGAACATCGAGGTCGGGCCGTTCCCCGACAACGGCATCTACTGTTCACAGGGCGACAGCAGCGCCGACGGGACCGTCCACGTCGAGGGCGGGCGCGTCGAGAACGCCAACGTCGCCGGCGTCCGCCTCGGCGGCGACGGGAGTTCGATCGAGGGGACGACGTTCGTCTACGACGAGGACATCGACGGCTTCGGCGGACAGCGCCCGATTCGGCTGGACGGCGGCTCCGGCCTCGAGGTCAGCGACGTGACCATCGAGATGAGCATCGACCAGACCGAGGCGATCCGCGTGATGAGCGGCGTCGAGTCGGCGAGCATCCACGACGTGGAGATGGACCTCTCGAGTGCGGTGCGCGACGGGGTGTCGATCACGGGCGGGGCGGGCTCGGTCGAGACCGACGATCTGAGCGTCAGCGGGAACGGCCGTTACCCGGTCTTCGAGTACTAAGGCGACCGGCGGTTTCGAGAGCGGGTTCGATCTCTCGTCCCGAGTCGAATCACGGCGACCGGACCGGTAAAACGGTTCAGTCGTAGAGCAATACTTCGAGGTCCTCGCTCTCCTCCATGTCGAAGACCATCGCCAGCAGCATGAACAGCCAGCCGAGAACGAACAGGACGAGCGACGTGCCTCGGGAGGTGCCCTCGCGGTCGAGCGCGGACTTCAGCCCGGACACCAGTCCGACGCCGGCGGTGGCCGCGCCGACGTAGTAGAACAGCGCGAGCGGGTGGAAGTCCCGGATGAGGTACTTCACGCGGAGCCGCCAGAGGAAGTCCTTGAGGAGCAGCCCCGAGACCTTCGGGATGTAGGTCTTGTAGTCGATGTCGCTCTCCTCGTCCTTGTAGACCGCACGCCGTTTCACGTCCGCGACGCGCATGTTCTTCGCGTTCAGGCGGACGAGCAGGTCGTTGCAGTAGCCGTAGTCCTCGTACATCTCCTCGATTCCCACCTTCTCGAGCGCCTCGTAGGAGATCGCGGTCGAGCCGTTCTGGGGGTCCATGATCTTCCAGTAGCCGCTCGCGATCTTCGTGATCAGCGTCAGGGTGAAGTTGCCGACCTGCCGGAACAGCGGCATGTCGCGGCGTTCGGCACCCAGAAGCCGGTTGCCCTTCGAGTACTCGGCTTTCCCCTCGGCGACGGGCCTGACGATCCGCTCGACGATGTCGGGTTCGGTCTGGCCGTCGCCCGCGATGACGGTCGTGACCTCCATCTCGTCGTCGAGCGCGTGGAGGTAGCCGGTCTTGATCGCGCCGCCGACGCCCTTGTTCTCGGCGTGGCGGATGGGGACCACGCGATCGAGCGTGGTCTCGCCCTCCTCGTTTACGGCCTCGGCCTTGCGCTGGATCTCGCCCCACGTGTCGTCGGTCGAACGGTCGTCGATCACGTAGGCGCGGTCGATGAACTCGGGGAGGGTTTCGAGGACCTCGCCGATGAACGGCTCCTCGTTGTACGCCGGGATGACGGCGGCGATCGTCTTGTCGTTATACATGGATATGCAGGTGCTCTGTCGGAAGCGCCCCGACCACGGCTCTTTGTTATGGAGGGGCTATCGCCCTCGCGGCCCGCGACCCGGTCTGCCCGCGGCCGGCGCGCTCGCTTCGACAGGCGGCGTTAGCGTCGGGATAATAAAATACCTCCCGAAAGCATCCCCGAGTAGAGATCGTGAGACTCAGTTCAACCGAGATCGCTGCGTTCGTCGACGGCGATCACGTCGGGCCCGAACGGACGGTAACGGGCGTCGACGCCCTCGACGCCGCCGGCCCCGAGGAGTTCGCCTTCTGTATCTACGACGATCCGACCTACGTCCGCGAATCCGACGCGGGCGTGATCGTCTGTCCGCCGGGGATCAAACCGATCGAGGGGAGAACCCTCGTGTTCGCGCCGGATCCGAAACTCGCGTTCGTGAGGGTCGCAAACGAGTTCTTCGCGAATCGACCGACCGAGACGCGGGTGCATCCGACGGCGACCGTCGACGACGGGGCGACCATCGGCGATCGGGTCGTGATCGGCCCGCACGTCCACGTCGCCGACTGCGTCGAGGTCGGCGACGGCTGTACGATTCGCGGGGGTGCGGTCCTCGGGAGCGACGGGTTCGGGTTCGCGCGCGAGGCGTCGGGTCGGTTACACCGGCAGATACATCAGGGCCGCGTGGTAATCGAAGCCGACGTGGAAATCGGCCCGAACGCCTCGATCGACCGGGCCGTCTTCGACGAGACGGTCGTCGAACGCGGCGCGAAGATAAGCGGGCAGGTCCACCTCGCCCACCAGGTTCGGATCGGGCGGGACACGACCGTCGCTTACGGGTCGGGCTTCGCCGGCGGCGCGACCGTCGGCGAGCGCGTGACGGTCCACCCGCACGTCTCGGTCGCGACCGACGTCGCGATCGGTGACGACGCCGAAATCGGCATGAACGCGGGCGTCCTCTCGGACGTCCCCGCCGGGACGACCGTCGTCGGGACGCCCGCACGCCCCATCACAGAGCAATGACCACACACAGCCCATCCGATCAGTCCCTCGCAGGCCCGGTCGAGTTCACCTACGACTGGTACGAACGGTTTCTCGCCGAACTGCTCGACGCGGGATACACCCCCGCCGGCTACGACGACTCGCTCGCGTCGGGCGGGATGATCGTCCGTCACGACATCGACTTCTCGCCGCGAAAGGCCCTCCGGATGGGGGAGATCGAGGCCGACCTCGGGGTCGAGGCGACCTACTTCGTCCTGCTCACCTGCCCGCTGTACAACGTCTTCTACAAGCCAGTCCGGACGGTCCTGCAGGAACTCCAGTCGATGGGCCACACCGTCGGCGTCCACTTCAGCACCCACCAGTACTGGAACGGAGAGGCGGCCGCGAACGTAGTGACGGAACGGGTGCTCGCCGAACGGGAAGCGCTTTCGAGCGCGGTCGGCGACGTCAGCGAGGCGGTCTCGTTTCACCGGCCCGACGAGTGGCTCTTTCGACGCTCGTTCGAGGGCTTCATCAGCACCTACGAGGAGCGCTTTTTCACGGATATCGCCTACCTCGGGGACTCGAACCAGCGCTGGCGCGACCAGCACCCGCTCGCCGACGACCGGCCCGAGAAACTGCAGATCCTCACCCATCCCGGCCTCTGGGGCGCCGAGGACGCCGACTTCGAGACACGACTCGCCGGGGAACTCGACCGGGAACTCGACCGGACGCGACGGTTTATGCACGAGCAGCTCGTTGATAAGAAGTATAACGTAGACGAGTTTCAGTACGAAACGAACGAATGAAACGACCGCTCCGCACCGGACGAACGCGAGGTGAGCGCCGTGGCAGGTAGCCCCGGCGGGGTCTACGGATGGCTCTCGACGCAGCGTTTCGACGTGATCGGCGCGATCCTCGCGCTCGTCCTCGCCGTCGCACTGCTCCCGCTGCGATTGCTGGCGTCGAACTTCTACATCGTCGCGATCCCCGTCACGATGGCGGTCGCCTCGGCGCTGTACCTGCTCGCGGTGCGGACGAGCAACACCGAGGGGTTGCCGGCGTTCCCGGTCTGGGCCGGGCGACTGCTCCCCAGCCTGACGCTGCTCGGGACGGCCCTGTTGATCGTCCTCGGGCTCTACCAGGGCGGGCGAACGCCCGCGTTTTACACCCTCGCAACGGTGGTCGGGGCCGCCATCTTCCTCCAGATATTCTTCACGCGCGAGCGTGACTTCGTCCCGCCGTTGGTCCTGTTCGAGATCCTCGCGTTCGCCTTCACGATCCGGTACGTGGCGTTGCTGACGACGCCGGGGTATATCGGGATCGACGTCTGGACGCACGTCCCCTCGTGGTCGGCGGCGATCGCCGAGACCGGCTCGCTCGACTTCCTCGAGGGCAACAAGTACTACGCCTCGCCGCTGTTCCACCTCTCGGTCGTCGCGACGAGCCTGCTCGCGGACGTCTCGGTTCGCAACGGGCTGTTCCTCTCGGTCGGCTTCGGGATGGCCTTCTCGGCGGTCTTCCTCTACATCGCGACCCGCCTGTTCGTCTCCGCGCGGTGGAGCCTGTTCGCGGTCGCGGTCTACGCGATGTCGGCCCACACCGTCGAGTGGTCGATCCACCTCATCCCGACGGGGTTGGGGCTGGTCTTCTTCCTCGGGGTGTTCTACCTGCTCGTGCGGGTGCTCGACGTCACCCCGGGGAGCCGCGAGTTCGTCCTGATCGTCCTCCTCAGCATAGCGACCATCCTCACCCACCAGATCTCCGCGTTCATCATGCTCGTCCTGACGGGCGCGGGACTGCTCGCGCACCTCCTCCTCAGGTTCGAACTGTTCGCGCCGCCGAGTCGGTTTCGCGGCGTCACCCCCGGTAGCGGCGACTCGGTGAGCCTCACGGGTCTGTTGGCGTTCGATCTCGGGTTCATCACGTTCATGTGGTCGCTGACGCCGTACCACGGCGATACGTTCCTGGCGACGACGTTCAGTTTCTTCCGGGTCACGCTGGAGGAGTCGGCGGGACTGGGCGACATCACGAGCGAACGGGGGGCGACGGCCGCCACCGACCCGACGCTGCTCGAACAGGCGATCCAGTACATCGACGCGGCGGTGTTCCTCCTGGTGTTCCTCGTCGCCGTCGTCGGCTGTTTCTACGTGCTCAGACGGCGCAACATCTCGCACGCCGCGGTCATGTGCGGGGCGTCGATCGTGGTGATGCTCGTGTTCATCTTCGGGTTCCCCATGTTCGGGATCCGGACGTTCATCCCCCAGCGGTGGTACGCGTTTCTCGCCGCGCCGATGGCGCTTCTGGGTGCGGTCGGCCTCGCGTATCTGGCGCGTCGACTCACCACGCCGGTCGTCCTCGTGGTGTTGCTCGTCTTCGCGCTCGCGTTCCCGATGGTGGCGTTCGCCGCGACCGACGGGACGCTCGACAACCCCCGCTTCGAGGGTGCACAGACCAAGTACAGCTACAACGAGGCGGAGTTGAACGCCGTCGAGACGATCGGCGAGATCCGACCGGTCGCGGAAGAGGAAGGCGAGACGTACAACACCGACCACCCGTACAACACCGTGTTCTCGCGGTCCGGGCCCGGCCCCGCCGTCGCGGCGAACATCACCGACGAGGGGTTGCGCAACACCGATACGCTGATCTATCGCGACTATCAGTCCACCGGTGGGGCGTTCTTCGTCAGCGAAAACGATCGGAGCGTGACCCCCGAGATGAGCAGAAGCGAACTCTGTGGTGGCGAACGGCACTACGCCTATGACAACGGCGACGTAACGATGTGTACGGCGACGTGGGAGGTCGACACCGACGCCGACACCGGTACAGACCTCGACGGCGGCGAGACCGACACCTGACCGGAACGGCAACGACGGCAACGTTACCATGAACCCACTCAACACACGGACGGTAGCAACGAACCCATCCGACCGACCGAACGACGAACGGATGGGACGGCGATGAACGGCCGGATGGACACGCTGTTGATCGGGATCGACGCCGCCTGCCAGCCCGTCTTCGACCGGCTCTCGGAGACCGACAGCATCCCCCACCTCGAATCGCTGATCGATCGAGGCGTGAGCGCGCCCCTCGAATCGCAGATCCCGCCGTGGACGCCCAGCGCGTGGCCCTCGATGTACACCGGCGTGAACCCCGGCAAGCACGGCGTCTACGGGTTCGTCGACTTCGAGGGCTACGACTGGGGGGTCGTCACCGCGAACCACGTCCGCGAACACGCCCTCTGGAAACTGCTCGACGAACACGACCGGTCGAGCGTGATCGTCAACGTCCCCGTCACCCACCCGCCCGACGAGATCGACGGCGCGATCGTCCCCGGCTTCATCGGCCCCGAGAACCCGGGTACCCACCCGAAGGGGATCCTCGAGGAGGTCCGCGAGGCGATCGGCGAGTACCGGGTCTACCCCAACTACTCGCGGGGCGACGACCGGTACACCGACGCCGAGAAGATGGAGGAGTACTGTACGCTGGCGCGAATGCGCGGGGAGGCGTTTCGATACCTCGCCGGCGAGTACGAGCCGGATTTCGGGTTCGTGCAGTTCCAGAAGACCGACACCGTCTTCCACGAGTTCGAGGGCGATCCGGCGAAGGTCCGGCAGATCTACGAGGCGACCGACGAACAGATCGGGCGAATACTCGAGGAGTGCGACCCGAAGCGGGTGTTCGTCGCGAGCGACCACGGGATGGGGCCCTACGAGAACTACGAGTTCCGCGTCAACGAGTTCCTCCGCCGCGAGGGCTACGTCGAAGCGACGAGCGGGGGGAAGGGGATGCCGTCGTGGAACCCGATCCGCGATCAGCTTCAGGAGGGGCAAAACGAGACCTCCTGGGAGCCGGGCAAGGTCGAGCGCCTCGCCGCCGCGGCCGCGAAGGTCGGGATCACGCCGTCCCGTGCGGCGGGCGCCCTCGACCGGATCGGCCTCGGCTCGCTCGCGCGCCGGTACGCCCCCTCGGGTGTGACCCGCACCGGCTCACAGCAGGTCGACTTCCCCGCCTCGCGGGCGTACATGCGTGCACGCACCGAACTCGGCGTTCGGATCAACCTCGAAGGGCGCGACCCCGAGGGGGTCGTTCCCCCCAAGGAGTATGAGGAGGTCCGAGAGGACCTCATTGAACGTCTACAGGCGATAGAGACGCCCGACGGCGACCCGGTGTTCGGCGAGGTCGTTCCGCGCGAGGAGTACTTCTGGGGCCCATACACCGAGAAGGCGGTCGACGTTCTGACGGTCCCGAACGACTTCGAGCAGTTCCTCTCGGCCCAACTCCGCGAGGAGCTGTTCGGGCCGCCGACCGAGCCGTGGAACCACAAGCTCGACGGGCTGTTCGTCGCCGCGGGCCAGGGGATCGACTCCGGCGTGGATCTCACGGACGCGCACCTGTTCGACGTCGCGCCGACGGTCTGTGCGGCGCTGGGCGTGCCGTACAGCGATCGAATGGACGGACGCGTCCTGCCGGTGGTCGAGGACGTCGGATCGACCGCGTACCCCGAGTACACGGGCTCGGCGGCGGTCAGTACCGAGGACGAGCGGGTAGAAGAGCGGTTGTCGGACCTCGGGTATCTCGAGTAGCCTCCCCCATCGCACCGGTGGAGACTGTCTGCATGACGGTCGCGGTCTTACTGTGTCTGTGGGAGCCCTTCGAGGCGGCCCTTGATCTCGTCGGGGATGTACGAGAGCTGCCAGTTGAGGCGGGCCTCGATCTCGCGCTCGCCACGGTCGGTCAGGATGTACTTGTTCGTCCTGAGGTCGTGTTTCCCCTTCTTGACCAACCCCTTGTTGACGAGCGTATCGAGGTTGGGGTAGAGACGACCGTGGCGGATCTCCGTCCCGTAGTATCGTTCTAGTTCGTCGTTGACGTCCAGTCCTTTGGGTTCGTCGAGGCCAGCGATCACCAGAAGCAGATCACGCTGAAATCCCGTTAAATCATGCATTCAGTACACCTCACAGTAGGGTGTGACAGCGAAGGATATATAATGGACCGATGGTTCACGAAATTACACCGTCCCTAGAGGAGACGCAACACGAGCTGGCGGCCGAGACGGCTCGTACAGCCCTCCATCGGTACTCTCGTGGTGGAAATAACGATAACGTTAAGAGAACCGGAACGTTCCGCCTGACCGGTTTTAGGTCATTTTACCTATTAATCCCGCAATAAGCGCCCCAAAGAGCAAGTCCGGATAGTCCCTCACAGATCGGACGTTTCGGGGGCCTGGTCCGAGATCATCGGTTTGCTCTCCGGGATCGTGAAATGAAACGTCGAACCGACGCCGGGTTCGGACTCCACCCAGATCTCGCCGCCGTGTCGACGAACGATCTTCTTACAGATGGCGAGACCGATCCCGGTGCTCTGTGAGACGGCCCCCGACGAGAAGATCTCGAAGACCTCGTCGACCTGCTCGGGATCGATCCCGACGCCGTTGTCCGAGACCGAGAACTGCCAGCCGTCGTCGTGCTCGCTCGCCGAGACGTGGATCTCCGGCCGGGAGTCCCCGGAGTAGGCGATGGCGTTACTGACGAGGTTCTGAAAGAGCTGTCCGAGTTGCTGAGCGTCGCCCTCGACGGTCGGGAGCGCCTCGACCGTGATCTCGGCGTCCGCTTCCTCGATGACGAGCCCGAGGGAATCGAGGACACGGTCGAGGACGGCGTTGGGATCGACCCGCTGGGCGGTGATGTCGTCGGTCCCGATCCGCGAGTAGGTCAGCAGGTCGTCGATCATCTTTCGCATCCGCTCGGCACCGTCGACGGCGTAGGTGATGAACTCGTCGGCGTCGTCGTCGAGTTCGCCCTCGTAGCGGCGACGAATCAGATCGAGATAGCTGCGGATCATCCGCAGGGGCTCTTTGAGGTCGTGAGAGGCGACGTAGGCGAACCGTTCGAGCTCGGCGTTCGAGCGCTCGAGCTCCTCGATGGCCGCCTCGAGTTCGCGTTCCGCGGTGATCCGCTGGGAGATGTCCCGACCGGTGCCACAGATGTAGGCGTCGTGTTCGCGGGTGTCGTAGATCGACTCGCCGATGTCCTCGATCAGCGAGCCAGTGAACTCGTAGGGGACGCGGTCACCGTCCTTGTTCACGAGCGTGGCCTCGATCGACCCCGTCTCGTGATCGGTCGTCACCCGGTCGATCGCGTCGAGGATCCGGGGCACGTCCGCGGACCCGACGAAGTCGATCGGGTGCATCGACCGGATCTTCTCGTCGGTGTAGCCCGTCGCCTCGTTGAACCGATCGTTCCACCGGAGCATCTCGCCGTCGGGCGCGAACACGTAGAACAGGTCGGGCTGGGCGTCGAGCGCGCTCTCGGTGAAGGCCTTCTCCCGGCGTAGCTCCTCTTCGATCTCGACGATGTCGGTGATCTCGGTGAGGTAGCCGTCGAGGAACTCGACGGAGCCGTCGGGGTGTTCGACGCCCCGACCCTGCTCCCAGATCCAGCGGACCTCCCCGTCCGGGGTCCGGATGCGGTAGGTGGTCTGGTACTGCTCGCTCTCCTCGAGGGCTTCACGGACGCTCCGTCGGACGTCGTCGCGGTCCTCGGGGTGGATCACGTCGTTCGCCCACGAGACCTCGCCGGATTCGAGGCGCTCCCGCGGATAGCCGATCAGGGTCGTACAGCCCTCGCTCATGAACTCGACGGGGAAGCCCGCCTCGTTGCGGTAGCGATAGACGACGCCGGGGAGGTTGCGGATGAGGTTCGACAGCGCCTGCTGGCGCTCGCGCAGCGCCCGCTCGGAGTGGCGACGCTGTGAGACGTCGCGGGCGACCCCGCAGATGTACCGGGGCGAGCCGTCCTCGCGCGTGACCATCGATCCGGTGAACTCGTAGGGCAGGAGCTTCCCGCCGCGGGTCCGGATGCGGACGGTCTCGGTCGCGTCACCCGACTCGACGATCTCCGAGATGGCCGAATCGACCCGCTCGTAGTCCTCCTGGACGAAGAAATCCATCGGCGTCATGGCGGCGATCTCCTCGTCGGAGTAGCCCGTGACCTCGGTCAGCCGGTCGTTCCAGTGGAGGAACCGTCCCTGAAGGTCGAAGACGAAGAAGATGTCGGTCAGCCGGTTCAGCACGGTCTCGATGAACTCGTTCGCCGGTTCGACGCGCCGGGCGTCCGCGGGTTCGGGGTCCTGAACGACGAGTTGGAACTGCTCGTCGCCGATGGGGACGAAGACGTACCGGTAGTCGTCGTCCGCGTCGCGCTGGATCGTCCCCGATTCGATCGCGCGGCGGCCGTGTTCCGCGAGCGCCTCGGGGTCGCCGAGCGACGCGTCCGCGATGGACGTCCCGACGAGCGCCGCCGACGAACCGTCGAGTTCGGCGGCCAAGCCGTCGCTCACCGAGCGGTAGGTCCCGTCGCGGTCGATCCTGGCGATCCGGTCGGCCGACCGATCCAGCAGCGAGAGGACCACCTCCGGCGGCGACGGGGGGTTCCCGCCCGTGGAGGGGCCAACGGAGCGAACCGCTTCGACCAGGGACTCCTCGTCGGCGCGGGTGACGGAGGGGGCGTAGATCTCGAGACACTCCGGGGTCGACCGGGGTTCGAGGACGACGACCGACAGGCCGGGCGCGAGCGAGAACAGGCGTTCGATCGCGGGGTTCGCCTCGCAGTCGATGTCCCAGACGAGACAGTCCGCCCGCAGGGACGCCAACCGCGAGATCGCCGCGTCGACCGTCGGAACGGCCGACACCGAAACCAGCGGTCCGTCCGCGCCCGTCGCCGAGAGCAGTCGCTCCAGCGGGAGGGCCGTGCGACCGAGATAGAGGACCTGGACGGGAGTCATATGAGATGCTGTGTCCCATCATTTACGATCCATAATACATATACTTTATTATGTATAATATGTAATAATCTAGTGTTTTCGGCTACCGGAGGGTAAGCCACGGGGTTACGGTACTGATAGGGATACTACATATGGCACGGGGACGGTTTCGAGAGTAGGACCGATACGTGATGAACCAGAACGAACCTACTCGCCGTCAGTCGAACGGCGTCGTAGACGCGCCACGCCGGGAGAGCCGATGAGTACGAAGCCGCTTCCCGACCGGGTTACCGAGGCGAAGTCGATCCTCGAGGAGGCCGCCCGAACGCACGACCTCCGTACCGAACAGATGGTGAACCTCCAGGAGGCGATCGAGTTCCTGAACCGACTCGAGACCTCCTTTCGCGACGGGCGTGTCGATGACTGAGGCCGATGCCGAACGGACGCCGGCGATCGCGGACTGGCCGACGTTCGCGCTGCGCTACACGTTCAGCCCCGGCCTGATCGGACTCGACGGGCGGTTCGCACCCGACGAGGTCGTCGTGTTCGATGCGACGCGAGGTCGGCCGGACAGCCGCTGGATCTCGGCCGAACGAGGGTCGTACGTCTCGGTCGAGGAGATCCGGTAGGTCGTTCCGCTCGCTAACGCTCGCTTCACTCCCTGCTCGAATCCCAGTCCGGACCGATTTCGCCTCACGCGAGCGTGCTCGCACCGCGAAGCGGTGCTCGCGACGTTGCGTTCGGCAGAAATACGCCGGGACTGGGATTTGAACCCAGAATCCCATACGGGAACACGCTTTCCAGGCGTGCGCTTTACCGTTCGGCCATCCCGGCTCACACGGGTCTACCGGCCGTTCGCGTTTAAACCCTTCCGTTCTCCCCGAAGACGAGCGGCTCGGCGAGATACGTCGATCCGGCCGCCACGAGGGCGACCACGCCCCCGGCCGCGAACTTCAGGGCGAACGAGAGGCGTTCGGCCGAGAGCAGTTCGTATCCCTGGATCAGGACGAGAAACGAAAGCGCGCCGATCGCACCCCACAGCAGGCTCGCTTTCACCCGCGGGTGCATCACTCGGTCGTGGCGATGGCCTCGATCTCAACGGCCGCCCCCTTCGGGAGGGCGCCGACCTCGAACGCGCTTCTGGCGGGCGGGTTATCGGCGAAGTACTCGCCGTAGGCCCCGTTCATCTCGTCGAAGTCGTCGATGTCGTCGAGGTAGACCGTCGTCTTGAGGACGTGCTGGGTCGAGAGCCCTTCGCTTTCGAGGACCGCCTTGATGTTCTCGAGACACTGGCGCGTCTGGACCGCGACCGACTCCTCGCCGAGGAACTCGCCCTCGGGCGTGAGCGCGATCTGCCCCGCCGTAAAGAGCAGGTCGCCCGCGGTCGTCGCCTGGCTGTACGCGCCGATCGCCTCGGGGGCCTCGGAGGTGCTGATGATCCGCTTCATGGCCCTATCCTCGGAGGGGGCGTTCTTAAAACTACACCAGGACCTCGACCTCGTAGCCCTGCTCGCGCATCCCTTCGAGCAGCCCCTCGACGTGGTCGTGTCCCCTGGTCTCGAGGTCGATCACCACCTCGGCGGCGTTCATCGCGATGTCACGGGAGGTCCGGTCGTGCTGGATCGCGTAGATGTTCGCGCGGTTCTCGGCGATCACGTCGATCAGTTGGCGGAGCGCGCCGGGACGGTCCCTCAGGACGGTCCGGATCTTCAGATACCGGCCGGTTTCGACCAACCCGCGCATGATCACCGTCGTCAGCGTGTTCAGGTCGATGTTCCCCCCACACAGCGCCGGAACGATCGTCTCGTCCTCATCGTACTCGAAGGCATTCGAGAGGAGCGCCGCGAGCGGGACCGCCCCCGCGCCCTCGACGAGCGTCTTCGAGCGTTCGAGCAGTGCCGCGAGCGCGACGGCGATCTCCGAGTCCGAGACCGTCACCACCTCGTCGACCCGCTCGCGAACGACCTCGAAGGTGCGCTCGCCCGGCCTGCCGACCGCGATCCCGTCGGCGATCGTATCGACCGTCTCCCACTCGTGGATCGACCCCGTTTCGAGGGAGTCGACGGTGCTCGCCGCGCCCTCGGCCTGGACGCCGACCACACGGACGTCGCGCTCCTGGGCCTTCAGCGCCGTCGCGATCCCGCTGATGAGCCCACCCCCGCCGACGGGCACGACCACCGTATCGACCTCCGGACAGTCCTCGAGGATCTCGAGCCCGATGGTACCCTGTCCGGCCATCACCATCTCGTCGTCGAACGCGTGGACGTACGTCCGGCCCTCCTCGCGTTCGATCTCGTGGGCGCGTTCGGCCGCGGCGTCGTAGTCCTCGCCGTGGAGGACGACCTCCGCGCCGTAGCTCCGGGTGGCCTTGAGCTTCGAGATCGGGGCGTGTTCGGGCATCACGACGATCGCGTCGACGCCGATCCGCGTGGCGGCGAGCGCGACCCCCTGGGCGTGGTTGCCCGCGCTCGCGGTGACGACGCCCGCCTCCTTTTCCGCCTTCGAGAGCGTCGCGATCCGGTTGGTCGCCCCGCGGATCTTGAACGACCCCGTCCGCTGGAAGTTCTCGAGTTTGAGGTGGACTTCCGCGCCGGTCATCTCCGAGAACGTATGAGAGTACTCCAGTGGGGTGCGCCGGGCCGTCCGTCCGACGCGCTCGCGTGCCGCATAGACGTCCTGAACATCGAGCATACCGACGGCTACGCGAGACGCGTTGTTAACGGTTTGTCCGCGAAAATGTGAGGACGGATGGGGAATGCACGAACCGTGTGACGTGCACCTGTATGGGTGGCCCCCACCTATATAAAACCTGTCCGTCCAAATCGGAAGTGAAATCGCACGACTGAGCCGAGTTTACCGCCCCGTCTGACGGGCGGCGCACGGGTGTCATTCGTTTCGGCCGATCTCGACCGCGTGGTCCTCGAGATAGGAACGCACGCGCGCGTCGAACGGTCCCGTTCCGGGCCACTCGGCGTCGGCCCCCAAGGGGCCGGGGTCGCCGACGTAACACTCGGCGTTCACCCCGTCCGAGACGGGGAGCGTCACGCGAGCGTAGAGCCCCGACTCGACCCCTTCGTAGGCGTCGAGACGGTCGAGTTCGGGGGTTTCCAGCAGGCGTCCCCGTACCTCGCTGCCCGGTGCGAGCGTCGGGTATCGGCCCTCGACGCGGTGAAGCCCGCGAAGGACCGCGTCGGGACCGATCCGGTACCGGTCGAGCAGCGCGTCGGCCCGCTCGGGGTCGGTGAGCGTCCCGTAGACGAACACGCGAGTCATACGACGATCCTCGTCGAGGGAACCGCTTCCCGGTTACGGTGGCGCGGGGAGTGATACTGTCGGTCATAGGAATAGGAACGGTGATCGCTTGATTCGACGGCAACCGCCCGATTTCGGTCCGTCCGTGCCACCGTCGGTTCACGTAGTTATGACCGACAGTACGGGAGTCAGCGGGCACGGCGGGACTGCCACGAGCGAAGCGAGTGGCAGTCAGAAGTGCGCGCGAACGAGCGCAGCGAGTGAGCGGGCACGACG